>JADGPN010000079.1 GCA_017882465.1 Solirubrobacteraceae bacterium | reverse complement strand
CCGGGAGCCGCCCCCGCGCGCCACCGGACCGCTCGGGCGCAGTGAGGTGGCGCGGCTGCTCACTCTCGACCCCGGGACTCCGGCCTCGGTGGTCTCCTGCGTGGCCCGCGCCCGCGAGCGCGCACGCACCCTGCGCGACGTGATCTCGACCGAGATGTGGGAGGCGCTCAACACCTTTCACCTGTCGCTCGCCGGCCTCGACATGGAGACCGCTCTGATCGCGGGTCCGTACTCGGCCTACCAGGAGGTGAAGGAGCGCTGCGCGCTGTTCTGGGGCCTCGTCGACCGCACGATGCTGCGCGACGAGAGCCGTTCCTTCCTCGAGGCCGGCGGGCGCATCGAGGCGGGTGACATGGTTCTGCGCATGCTCAGGGTGGCGGTGCCGCCCGAACCCGAGACGGGAGGTCATCAGGGGGGCGCGCTGGCCCTGCTGCACGCCGTGGGGGGCTTCCAGGCCTATCGCCGCGCCGTCCGCTCGGCGCCCACCGTCGGCCCGGTCGCCCGCTTCCTGCTCTACGACGGCGCCTACCCGGGGTCGGTGGCGTCCTCGGTCGACGCCCTTCACACCGCGCTCAGCACCGCCGATGCCCAACCGCGATCCTCACCGCCGGTGCTGCGACTCGGCCGCCTGATCGCCGACCTCGAGCTCCAGCGTCGCGCCCCCGATGCCGCCGGAGGGCTGGACGAGACACTCGCGCACGTCCAGGCGGAACTCGAACGAGTTGACCGCGACATCGACGATCGCTACTTCGCCATGGCCCTGGCCGTCGCGGTACACGTGTAGGCGCCATGATCATTCCGGCATGAACTTCGCGATCCGTTTTCTCACCGAGTACCGCTATGACGCCGACGTGGTGGACAACCTCAACGCGCTGCGGGTCAAGCCGGCCGCCAACGGCACCCAGCGCTGCGACGAGTTCAGCGTTCGCCTCAATCCCGAGGTCAGGCTGCATCGCCATGCCGACTACTTCGGGACCGACGTGGTGGAGTTCGAGGTCTCCGGCCCGCACCGGCACCTGACGATCGACGTCCGGGCCCGGGTCGCGACCAAGCCTCCGGCCGAGCCCTCGCGGGCGCCGTGGGATTCGCTCCGTGACCCCGCCTACCGCGAAGCCGGAGGGGAGTTCCTGCTCCAGACCGACGACTCGATCGGTCACCCGACCTTGAATGAGCTGCTCCAGACGACGGGCGCTGCGGCGACACCCCTGGCGACGCTGATGCTGATCTCGGAGCTGATCCCGGATCGCTTCGAGTATCGCCCGGGTGCGACCTACGTCGACTCGACGATCGAGGACCTGTTCGACGCCGAGGCCGGCGTCTGCCAGGACTTCGTCCATCTCGGCCTGAGTCTGGCGCGCCACCACGGGATCGCGGCCAGGTACGTGTCGGGCTATCTGTTCGCGACCAGCGATTCGGGCGGACAGGAGTCCGTGGAGGTGGACACCCACGCCTGGATCGAGGCACTGCTGCCGGTGCTCGGCGGCGGTGAGCCGATGTGGGTCGGCGCCGACCCGACGAACCGTGGCCTCGCGGGCGAGAACCACGTCAAGATCGGTCACGGCCGCCATTACGCCGACGTGCCGCCGATCAAGGGGGTCTATCGCGGCGCTGCGGTCGCGGACCTCGACGCCCGAGTCACGATGACCCGGCTCGAGGGCCTCGACCCGGCTGCGATCGCGCGGTCCTAAACCCCGCCGCGGGCAGGTCAGTTCCAGAAGTCGGGAATGAACTCGCCGTCGCCGCCCTCGGGGCGGTCGCTGCCGATGGCGATCATCTCGAGTCCGTCCGGCCCGGCCTGAAACGCGCGGCCGACCTGCGGAGCCACGCGGACCACGTCCCAGGGACGCAACTCGATCTCCTCGTCGTCGAGCCGCATCAGACCCGAGCCGCTGACGACGATGTAGGCCTCCTCCTGCTCACGGTGGCGGTGCCCGAACGGTGCCTTGAAGCCGGGGCGGTAGCGGAAGTAGCTCACGCCCAGGTGCTCAGACCCCAGATGCTTGCGCGCGAACCGTGCCTCGACCTCGGGGCCGCGATCGGCGGCCGCGTCCTCGATCTCCTTCAGGTTCACGATCGCGTAGTCGGGCATCGCCTGAAGTCTATTGCGGCCGGACGGCGAAGCGAAGGCTTACACGGCGATCACGCGCGGCGAAGATCCGGTGCTAGGGTCGCTGGCATGGGCGAACGAACGCAGTACACACCTGGGACGTTCAGCTGGACCGATCTGAGCACCACCGATCAGGACGCGGCCAAGGCCTTCTACAGCGGGCTGTTCGGCTGGGAGGCCAATGACATGCCGGCCGGCGAAGGCGTCGTCTATTCGATGATGCAGATCGACGGCAAGGACGTGGCGGCGATCGCGCCGCAGCAGCAGGAGCAGCGCGAAGCCGGAGTACCGCCGATGTGGCAGTCCTACGTCACGGTGGAGAGCGCCGACGCGGCCCTGGAGCGGGCCAAGGAGCTCGGCGCCACCGTGCACGCGCCCGCGATCGACGTGCTCGAGGCCGGGCGCATGGGCGTGGTCCAGGATCCGCAGGGCGCGTACTTCATCGTCTGGGAGCCGAAGCGGCACATCGGCGCCGGGTTGGTGAACGTCAACGGCGGGCTGACCTGGAACGAGCTCGCGACGCCCGATCTCGACGCCGCCGCCGAGTTCTACGGCGGCCTGTTCGGGTGGAGCACCGCGTCGATGGAGGGGCCGATCCCGTACCTGGTGATCAGGAACGGCGAGTCCAGCAACGGCGGCATCACCCACCCGCAGCCGCCTGGCGTCCCGCCGCACTGGCTCGTGTACTTCGGGATCGAAGACCTCGATGCCGGATTGGCCAAGGTGGCCGAGCTCGGCGGCAAGGCGCTCACGCCGGCGATCGCCATCGGGATGGGCCGGATCGGCGTGATCCAGGATCCGCAGGGTGCCGTGTTCGCGCTGTTCGAGGGCGAGCTCGACCCGTAGCAGCCGGTCAAGCAGTGACTGTCGCCGGCCGATGCCAAGACACGTGATACTCATCTCTGCGCGCAAGCTCGGCCTGACGGCGCTGGGAGCTCTGGCGTTGATCGCCGGAGGATGCGGGCAGGCGCAATCTAATTCCACCCCCTCGCCGGCGCCCCCGCACGCGCCCCCATCGGCCGGCACCTCGCTCGGGCTGCATGCCCATCCGCAGGCGATCGAGCCGGTCGCCGGGGCGGCGCAACCGGCGAGCGCCGCCAACGCCGGCGCGACGGCGGTGAGCGTCAGCTCGGGTGGCGGGCCGCTGGCGCAGCCCGTCTCCGATGCCGTCATCCGCCGGGAGCTCGCGGCCAGCGGGATCCCGGCCGGCAACCGGGCCGCGATCACGCCCACGGGACTCGCGATCGCGCCGCTCGGCGCCCCGCCGGTCGTCCAGGAGGTGATCGCCGCAGGCAACGAGATCGCGCACCTGCCATATCGCTTCGGCGGCGGCCACGGGACGTTCGTCGACAACGCCTATGACTGCTCGGGCTCGATCAGCTTCGTGTTCGCGGCCGCCGGCATCCTCGGCACGACGATGACCTCAGGTGAGCTGGCCAGCTGGGGTGATCCGGGCCCGGGCAAGTGGATCACCGTCCTGGCCAACGGCGGTCACACGTTCATGTACGTCGCCGGGCTGCGCTTCGACACCGTGGCGCTGGCCGAGACGGGCAGCCGCTGGGACGGATCCCCCACCGGGGCCGCGGGCTTCGCCGTCAGGCACCCACCGGGCCTCTAACGGCATGCGCCGGATCTCGATGCTGGAGCGCGGGCAGGCGACCGCTCAGGCGCGCCCGTAGACCGGAATCGCCGCCCCGCTGATCGGCGCCGAGTCCCCGGACAGCAGGTGGGCGATGACGCCGGCGATGTCCACCGGCTTGACCCAGCGATCGTGGTCGGCCTGGGGCATCGAGGCCCGGTTCCCCGGCGTGTCGATGACGCTCGGGAGGATCGCGTTGCAACGCACGCCCTGGTCGCGGTACTCGACCGCCACCGCCTGCGCGAAGGCGATCACCGCGGCCTTGGAGGAGATGTAGCCGGCCGCGCCCGGGAACGGCACCAGCGCCGCGCGCGTGCCGACGCACACGATCGAGCCACCGCCGGCCGAGATCAGCCCCGGGAGGGCCGCCTGGGTGACCAGGTAGGTGGGCCGCAGGTTCAACCGGAACTGGGCCTCGAACTCCTCCACGGCCGTCTCGTGAACGCGCCCTCCGGCTGCGAATCCGCCGACCAGGTTGACCACGCCGCGCACCGGGATATCGCGATCGGCCGCCGCCGCGGCGACCACGGCCGCGACCGCCTCGGGATCGAACAGGTCGGCCTGGACGAGCTCCAGACCGGGTCTGGGCTCCACGCGCTCGCGCTCGCGCTCGACGATCCACGGCACGATCACGCGCCAGCCGTCGTCGAGCAGCCTGCTCACCACGGCGGAGCCGAGCCCTCCCGTTCCCCCTGTGACAAGCGCGGTGCCGATCATCGATCTGCCGTCCGCACCCCACTCTATCGTCGTGGCGCGATGAAAGTACGGGATTTGCTCGATGGTTGTGATCTCGCGCAGGCACTGCTCGTGCGCGAAGTCGAGGTGCGCAGGCGCCGTGACGGCGGCGACTATCTGAAGCTCGTGCTCGGTGATCGCAGCGGGAGCCTTCCGGCCATGGTGCGTGACGACGTGGCAAGTGTGCGCGAGTTCTGCCGACCCGGAGCGATCGTGCACGTGAGCGGTCGCTACTCGGTCCATGCGCGGTTCGGGCCCCAGCTCTCCGTGGTGTCCGTCCGCACAGCGAACGAGGGTGAGTACGACCGCAGCGAGCTGGTCGACGGCCCGATGCGCGCGGCCGACCAGATGGAGGCCGACCTGCGCGAGCTGCTGACCACGATCCAGAACCCCCATCTCCGGCGTCTGCTCATGCTCGTGTTCGGCGAGGACTCGGCGATCTGGGCCGGCTACCGCGAAGCGCCTGCCGCCAAGCGCTACCACCAGGCCTATCAGCACGGCCTGCTGGAGCACAGCCTCACGGTCGCGCAGGCGGTGAGCTCGATCTCGGCCACGTTTCCGGGCATCGATCGTGACGTGGCGGTGACCGGCGCCCTGCTGCACGACATCGGCAAGCTGGAGGCCTACGAGGTCGTCGGCGGCGCGATCTCGATGTCCGACCACGGCCGGCTGTACGGCGAGATCCCGCTGGGCTACTACCGGATTCGCCGGGCCATCGAGGAGCTCGACCGCTTCCCGGCCGAGCTCGAGCAGGCCGTGCTGCACATCATCCTCAGCCATCACGGCTCGCTGGAGCACGGCAGCCCGGTCGTGCCCTGCACCCGTGAGGCGACGCTCGTGCACATGCTCGACAACCTCGGCGGCCGCCTCGGCAGCTTCGACCGGCTCCAGAAGGAGCTTCCGGCCGGCGAGCAGTGGTCGTCCTACGACAAGGCTCTGGGCGGCGGCGCATATTTCGCCGCCCCGATCGAGCCGCAGCGCAAAGCGGCCTGAGCGGCGCTTCCGCGCGGCCCGGGGGCCCCGCGGAAGAGTGCAAATAGCGGAGATCCTGGCCCGAGCGCGGTGCGCAACCGCGCTCCCCGACTACAGTGCCACTTCCCATGGCCAAGGACACCGAGAAGCTGATCCGCCAGCTGTCCCTGATCTCGTATCTGATGGCCGAGCGCCGTCCGGTCACGGCCCCGGAGATCAGACGCGACGTGGAGGGCTACAGCGCGATGAACGAGGACGCCTTCGCGCGCCGGTTCTACGCCGACCGCTCGGAGCTCGAGGCGCTGGGAATCGTGCTGGCGGTCGAGAAGCCGATCGACGGGCTCGTCGAGCAGGAGAACTACTCGCTGCCCCCGGAGAACTTCCATCTGGCGCCGATCGAGTTCAGCGACGACGAGCTGGCTGCGCTCCACACAGCGCTGCAGCTGCTCGACGGCGAATTCGCCTATGCCGAACCGCTCCGGCTGGCCCTGCAGCAGATCTCGTGGGGACGCCCGAGCCCGCTGAGCGCGCCCGAGCAGCGCACCGTCGCGCTCGGGATCACCGGCTCCGCGGGCGGACACGACGTCTCCCAACGGCTGGCCAAGATCGAGACCGCGATCTTCCGGCGCAAGACGATCGTGTTCGACTACTACACGATGGAGCGCGACGAGACCGGCACCCGCCGCGTCGATCCCTACCAGCTGCTCTTTCAGGGCGGTCAGTTTTACGTCGTCGGCCGCTCCCACGAGCGCAGCGCGATCCGCGTGTTCCGGCTCTCGCGGATCCGCGGCAAGGTCGGCTACGCGACCAAGGCCGAGCACGACTTCCAGCGCCCCACCGAGTTCGACCCCAGGGCGTATGCCAACCGCATCGACTGGCAGTTCGGCGAGCCGGTGGGCACGGCGGAGGTGTGGATCGGGCATCGGATCGCGTGGCAGATCGAGCGTCACTTCGGTCGCTACGGAGAGATGCGCTCCGGAGGCGACTCCGGGGACCGGATCCTGCTCACCCCGTACGCCAACGCCCGGCAGCTGATCGCCTGGGTGCTCGGCCTGGGCGAGAACGCGCGCATCGAAGGGCCGCCGGAGCTGCTCGAGGAGCTCCGGGAGCGAGCGCGGCTGCTGGTCGAGCGCCATACCGGCGCGCCGAAGCTCGCCGCCGCCGCGCCCGGCGCCGAGCCCGCAGCCGAGCCCCCGCCCTCCCGGTCCGGCGGCGGCGCCGACTCGGGCAACGGCCATCACCCCGATGCCGCGATCCGGCCCGAGCGCTTCGCGCGCCTGGTCACGCTCGCGAGCATCCTGATCGACGCCGGCCGGGGCGGACGGCACCTCGACGCGTCCGAGCTGTGCCGGGCCCTGAAGATCTCTGAGCAGGAGCTGCGCGAGGACATCTCGGTCCTCAACGTGGTCAACTTCGGCGCCGGCACCTATGTGCTGTACGCGGAGATCGGCGCCGACGGCATGATCGAGGTCGACCCCGAGCCCTACGGCGACTCGTTCGCCCGGCCCGCGCGCCTGCTTCCCGTGGAGGCCAAGGCGCTGATGGCCGCGATCGACCTGATCGGCGAGCACATTCCCGCGGGCTCGCTCGCCTCCGTGCGCGAGAAGCTGGTCGGCGCGCTCGGAGAGGACCCGATCCAGGAGGGGCTCCAGGTCACCACCCCCGGCGGCGACGACGCTGAGATCTCCGCCGTCGTCTCACGCGCGATCGCCTCGCGCCACCTGCTCTCGTTCGAGTACTACAAGGAGAACGAGGACGAGTTCTCGACCCGCCTGGTCGAGCCCTACGCGCTGATCAACGGCCGCGAGGGCTGGTATGTGGCCAGCTACGACCCGACGCGGGAGAACGTGCGGCATTTCCGCCTGGACCGGATCAAGTCCGCGTCGGTCACCGGCGAGGCGTTCGAGCCGCGACCCGACGTCGACCCCGCCGCCGACGTCGACGGCTGGCCCCGCACGGGGGAGGTTCCCGCCTCGCGCCGGGCGCAGGTGTGGATCTCGCCCGAGCGCGCGCGCTGGGCGCGCGAGGAGCGCACGGTGATCAGAGAGCTCGAGGACGGTTCGGTGATCGTCGAGCTGGGCTTCGCCGGCGTCGACTGGCTCGTCCGCGAGGTGCTCAAGGAGGCCGGCGACGCCACCGTGCTCGAGCCCGCCGACGCCCGCGACGCGGTGCGCGCCGCGGCTGAGTCGATTCACTAGCTCCATGAGCCGCCGGAACCAGATAACGATGAGCGACGCCGAGATGGCCGCGTTCCTCGACCAGCAGCGGGTGGTCATCTGCGCGACCAACGGGCATCGTGGCTGGCCGCACCTGATGCCGCTCTGGTACACGGTCCGAGACGGGCAGATCTGGGCCTGGACGTACGCCAAGTCCCAGAAGGTCAAGAACCTCGAGCGCGACCCCCGGGCGACCCTGCAGGTGGAGGACGGCGAGCAGTATCACGAGCTGCGCGGAATCATGATCGAGGCCAGCACGGCGGTCCACCGTGACCTCGAGCTGGTGACCGAGTTCGGTGTCGAGCTGCTGCGCCGCTACTCGGGCGCCGCCGGGGAGGAGCTGCTCGAGGCCGTCCGCACCCAGGCCTCGAAGCGCGTGGCATTGCAGTTCGTGCCTGAGCGCACCGCGACCTGGGACCATCGCAAGCTGGCCGGGGCGTATTGATGGAGAGCGACGGGGCCACATGGCCCGCGACCGGGCACACATGGCCCTGAGATGCGCAGCATGAAGGGCCTCATCTTGTCCGGGGGCAAGGGCACGCGCCTGCGCCCGATCACCCACACCAGCGCCAAGCAACTGGTGCCGGTGGCCAACAAGCCGGTCCTGTTCTACGGCATCGAGGCGATGGCGGCGGCCGGAATCGAGGAGGTCGGGATCATCATCGCGCCCGAGACCGGCGAGGAGATCCGGACCGCAGCCGGCGACGGCTCCCGCTTCGGGGTGCGGTTGACCTACATCGTCCAGGACGAGCCGCTCGGCCTGGCCCACGCGGTGCTCACCGCCGAGCCGTTCCTGGGCGACTCGCCGTTCGTGATGTACCTGGGCGACAACCTGCTCCAGGGCGGGATCGAGGATCTCGTCGCCGCCTTCCGGGACAGCGAGCCCGACGCCCTGATCCTGCTCACCCCCGTCGCCGATCCCGAGCAGTACGGCGTCGCCGAGCTGCTCGATGGCGCCGTCGTCCGCCTGGTGGAGAAGCCCGCGGAGCCGAGGACGAACCTCGCCCTCGTCGGCGTGTACATGTTCAACGCCCGCGTGCATGCGGCCGCCCGAGCGATCGAGCCCTCGAGCCGCGGCGAGCTCGAGATCACTGACGCGATCCAGCATCTGGTCGACTCCGGCCGCCGGGTCGAGCCCCATGTCGTCAAGGGCTGGTGGAAGGACACCGGCCGGCTCGAGGACATGCTGGCCGCCAACCGGCTCGTCCTGGACACGATCGAGGCCCGGGTCGAGGGGGAGCTGATCGACTCCCAGGTCGACGGGCGCGTGGTGATCGAGCCGAGCGCCCGCCTGGAGCGGACCACCGTCCGCGGCCCGGCCATCATCGGCGCCTCCGCGCGCCTCACCGACTGCTACATCGGGCCCTACACGGCGATCGGCGACGGCTGCTCGATCGAGAACGCCGAGGTCGAGCATTCGATCCTGCTGTCCGGGTCGGCCGTCTCCAACCTGGCCGGGCGCATGGAGTCATCGCTCCTGGGCCGCAACGTCACCGTGGGGCGCGATCATCGCCAGCCCCGGGCCTACCGCTTCCTGGTCGGCGACAACTCGGAGATCGGGATTCTGTAGGGGGTTGGTGGTGTCGGGCTGTCGGCGGTTGCGCGCGCCGGACCCGGCGTGAACAGCTTGCTGGGGAATAGGGCGTTGAAACCGGCCTCGCGCCTGACCTCAGCGGGACTGTGCGCTTCGGACGCCCGCTAACCCCTCACAGCCATGCTTAGCGTGCCAAACCCGCGCGCCCTCTGGAGACCTTGGCCACCTAAGCACGTGGGGCGTGCTTACATGGCCAAGGAGGCTCAGCGAGGGTGTGGTTTGGCACGTTAAGCACGCGGAATTCCGGCGCGTTGGCGGGTGGGGCGCGAGCGCGGCGCTCGAGGACCCGGCCACCACGCCCGTCCCCCGTTACCACCCCCGTTGCGGCGCGGCAACGGCGACGTAACGGACGAGCAACGCCTGGGGCGCACACTGCAGGGCGTGGGACCAGACAGCAAGCACGGCAAGGATGACGAGACCGGTGCTATCAGGGGCACGGACGGATCCGGGGGCGTAGGGCAATCCGGGGGCGTAGGGCAATCCGGGGGCGTAGGGCAATCCGGGGGCGTAGGGCAATCCGGGGGCGTAGGGCAATCCGCAGCCGGCGGTCGGTTCGGGGCACCGGGGGCGCCCAGGACCGACCGCCGGGCGCAACGCGCCCGGCGGCGCCCAGAGCCTGTTCACCGCCGTTGCCTGCTCGCGGCTACGGCTGCTCGGCTTCAGTGCGCTCAGGATCTCGCGGCTGTGCGACGCGATTCCGGATACGCGCCGGCAGCTGTCGAAGCGCTGCCGGATCCCGGCCGCGGCTCAGGCGCGGACGTCGGCGTGGCGGATGATCGCATTCAGACCGAGAGCTCGTCCGAGTTCGAGCGCCTCACCAAGGAGCTCCGAGGCGAGTACCAGGTCCTCGGGCCCGCCCCGGACCCTGAGCATGCGCGCGTAGTCGAGCTGCGACTGCGCCAGCCACGGCCGGGCGCCCAGGGCTCGGTGGGACGCAACCGCGTCCCGAAGGCAGGCTTCGGCGTCACCGGCTCGGCCTAGGCTCCCGTACAGCAGTCCCAGATAGCGGGACACGGCTCCGAGCCAGGACGAGCCCATGTCCACGTAACCGCGGCGGTAGGGCGCGAGCAGGCCGACCAGGCGCTCGGCGCGATCGGTGTCCTCGAGCGTCGCACAGGCGGCCGAGGCGAGCGCGATGACCGGCAGCCAGGAGAAGTCATAGGGCACGTCCTCGAGACCGCGGCTCATCAGCCGCTCGTACGGAGCCCGGGCTTCGTCCAGGCGCCCGAGCGCGCAGTAGATCGTGGTCAGGTAGGCCTGGGTCAGCATCGGCACGGTGCGGCTCTTGCCGGTGCGGCGAGGGGCGGCGGCCAGCGCGTCGGCCAGCTCGGCGAGACGCCCCTGGTGCATGCGCACGACGAACAGCTGGGCCGCGAACAGATGGAACGCGTCCGGCTGCCCCGCCTCCTGGCCGGCCTCGAAGCCCTTGGTGGCCAGCCGGTCGGCCTCCTCGACCGATCCGGCCATCAGCTCGCGCTTGGCTCGGGTCACGAGGTCATACCAGCGGAGGATCGGCTGGCGCAGAGTGGTGGCGAGCCGATGCTGGCGCTCGAGCCGCAGATCCGCGGCGGGAAGGTCGCCGTCCTCGAGAGCCGACAGCGCGGCATAGGCCTCGGCGTAGTAGATCAGCAGCGGATCGTCGAGCTCATGGGCGGTCTCGGCCGCCTCGGCCGCGCACGCGATCCGGTCGCGAAGCGTGCTGGCGTGCCAGATCGTGGCGATCCGCTGCATCAGCACCACGGCGAGCGTGCCCTTGTCGTCGATGCTCCTGGACATCGCCACCGCCTCGTCGCTGTAGCGGCACCGAAGCTCCCAGTCGCCACTGAAGATGAGCTCGACCCCGAGCTGGGAGAGCAGCCGGGCGCGCGTCGCGCCGGGCGCGGGATCGAACGCCTCCAGCGCCTCCTCGAGGCACAGCACCCGTTCCGCGTCGACCTCGCCGGTCGAGCTGAAGAAGCCGCGGTTGTTGGCCAGCGCGGCGCGCGCCAGCAGCTCGGCGTCGCCGCTCTCCCGGGCCAGCCGGGCCCCGTCGAGCAGGGTGTCGCGGAAGGCTCGGTAGCCGGCGCGACGCTGGGCCTCGCCGAGGGCGATCGTGACCTCGCAGCGGCGGCGCAGACGAGCCGGGTCCGCGAACGCCTCCAGCAGCTCGAACGCCTGGCGGTAATGCGTCAGGGCCTGGTCGTAGGCGAGCTTGGTCTGGGCCTGGTTGCCCGCTCGCATCAGGTACTCGATCGCCTTGTCCTCCTGCCCCGGCGCGGCCTGGGCGAAGTGGTGGGCGAGCTCGTGCAGGTGCTGGTCGATCTCGTCCCGGTACAGGTCCTCGAGCGCCACCGCGACCTGCCGGTGCAGCCGGCCGCGGCGCGCCGCGGTCAGGTCGATGTACACAGCCTGGCGGACTAGCGCATGGGTGAACGCGTACCGCCCGGGGGCGCGATCGGATTCCACCAGCACGCGCGCGTGCACGGCCTCGTCAAGGGAATCGAGCAGCGCGTCCGGGCTGCCGCTGGCGTCCGGGATCAGCTCCAGCAGCCGCAGCGTGACCGTGGGGCCGGCGACGGCGGCCACCGTGAGCACCTGGGTCGCGCCCTCCGAGAGCCGCATCAGGCGGCGGCTCACCACCTCACGCACGCCGTCGGGGATCCCGAGCTGCTCGAGGTCGAGCTCGCCGGCCGGAGCGAGCCGCTTGCGCGAGTCGACAACGTGGCGCAGGATCTCGCCGACGAAGAACGGGTTCCCCCTCGTCTCCTCGTGCACGGCCCGGGCCAGCGAGCGGCTCTTCGGATCCAGCTCCACGTCGACCTCGAGCGCCAGCAGGTCCTCCACCTGCTGCTCGCTCAGCCCGGCCAGAGCGTGGCGCTCGATCCCCGGCTCGCGCCGCAGGTCGGCCAGCATCTCGGTCAGGGGATGCGCCCGGGGCAGCTCGGTGTCACGGAAGGTTCCGACCACGCAGATCGGCATCGCGGGCGGGGAGCGCACGAGGTGGCGAAGCAGCAGCAGCGTCGGACGCGCCGCCCAGTGGAGGTCGTCGAGCACCAGCAGCAGCGGCGCGCCGCGCGACACGCCGGCGAGAAAGCCGATCACGGCCTCGAACATCAGATACTGGTCCAGCGCGGCATCGGGACGAGCGGGAGGCGTTGCGTCGGGCACCAGCTCGGCGAGCTCCGGCAGCACTCGGGCGAGCTCCGCCGCGCCCCGGCCGACCTGGGCCCGGACCAGCTCCGGGGGACACGCGGCGACGTACGCGCGCAGCGCCTCGACGAAAGGCTGGAAGGCGAAGCCGACGTCCTCGTCGCAGCGGCCGTAGAGCACGATGCCGCCCTCGCGGTGCGCCTCGACCGCCAGCTCCCCCACCAGACTGGTCTTGCCGATCCCCGGCTCGCCGGCCACCAGCACCACCCGCCGCGAGCCCCGCTTGGCCACCTGCCAGGCCTGCTCTAGAGCCGCGAGCTCGGTCTCGCGTCCCACGAAGTGGATGTCGTCGACCGGCGCCAGCGCCACCGGCAGCGCGGGCTGCACCGGCACGGACGAGCTGACAGCGCCATTCGAACCACCCGGCACGCCCGGACCGCGTATCCCCGCGCTCCCCGCCGCCGGCCCGCTCCCGGCCAGCAGCCGGGCATGCAGCTCGCTCAGAGCGCGTGACGGCGTCGTCCCGAGCTCGTCGCGCAGCAGCTCGCGGACGCGCTCGTAGGCGAGCAGCGCCTGGGCGGTGTTGCCCTCGGCTTCGAGGGCCTGCATCACCAGCGCATGCCCGCCCTCCCGGAACGGCGCCCGGGCGATCAGGGCCCGGGCGGCCCGCTCGGCGTCGCGGGCATTCCCCTGCTCCAGCTCCGCCGTGGCCTCCAGCTCGAGTGCGCGCACCGCCAGGTCGTCGAGGTCACGACGCGCGTCGCCGATCCAGGCCGCGCTCTCGCCCGCCAGCAGCGGCTCCTCGAGCAGGCCGGCCGCCGAGCGCGCGGACGAGGCCGCCGCGCCGGGCTCGCCGCGGGCCAGGGCCTGCTCAGCCGTTTGCACATCGGCCCGCGCGACCTCCACGTCGATCCAGGTGTCCTGGGTGAGGTCGAGCCGGAGCTCGGTCCGGCCGTGAAGCGAATCGGCCCCGAATAGGCGGCGCACCGCGGTCAGCAACACCCGCAGCGCGGCATCGCGCTGACCCTCCGCGGCCTCGGGCCACAACGCCGCGATCAGCTGCTCGCGGCTCACCGGGCGCGCCCGATTCAGGACCAGGAACGCCGCCAGCGAGCGGGCCTGGCGGCGCTCCAGGCGATTCTCGATGGATTGGCCGTCCTCGCTGACGCGAAAGCGACCGCAGAGCCAAACCTGCTTCTCCATGCGTCAAGATTATGGGGCAAGAAATGGGGGCGCCGCGGCGCCGTCGCGGCGGCTGAGCCCGGCGCGACAGAACCAAGGCGCGCGGGAGCGCGCCTCATCAAGCTCCGCCGAGCAGCGCCAGCAGGCCGCTGGGCGTCACCGCACGGCCGATGTGCAGGCGGGGCATCAGCAGCGGCGCCGAGGTGCTCTCCGTCGTCCCGCCGGCCGTGGTGTAGGCCATCGTGAACCCGGCGGCGCGCACGGCATCGAGGACGGCCTGGTTCTCGGCCCCGAATGGATATGCGAACGCGTACACGAAATGGCCCAACGTGCGCTGCATCACGCGGCGGGACCCCAGCGTCTCGGCCCGCAGCTGCGCCGGCGTGAGCAGGCGCAGGTCGACGTGATGCGCCGTGTGGTCGCCGATGTCCATGCCGGCCCGGTCGAGCCGGCGCACCTGGCCGGGGTCGAGGAACCCGGGCATCGTGAACCGCCCCGTGATCACGAAGAAGGTGGCGACCATGTGGTGGCGCTGGAGCGCCGGCAGGATCCGGGTCACGTCGTCGACGTATCCGTCGTCGACCGAGATCAGCACCGGCTTCGGGGGCAGCGGCGTGCCGTGGTACAGGGCATCGAACAGCTGCGCCTGGCTGACGGTGTGGTATCCGGCATTCTGAAGTGCGGCGAGCTCGGCGTCGAAGTTGGCCGGGTCGACGGTGAGATCGGTTGTGATCGCCGGAGCCCCAGGCTTGAGCGGCGCAACGCGGTGGAATGTGAGGACCGGGACCCGCACGCTGCGCTCGGGTGCTCCGGCGGGTGGAATCAGCTTGGGGACACTGCGGCTCGGAGCCCGCTCCGCCGCCCTCACGGTGCTCGCAGGGCTGATCGCGGGCCCCGACGAGCTGGAGGAGCTGCTTGCGCACCCGGCGAGCAACAGCGCGAGGGCGACGAGCACGGGCGTCGCACGGGCGGTTGCTTGCATTGCCGGGGAAGGCTAGCGCGCACAGTACGCTGAGCGTGCTTGCCTCCCGGTCGCTCCCCGCGCCCACGCCCGCGGGCGATCAGTAGCCTGATCGGTGCTGTGACGAATCCCGAGGTCCGCGATCGGCTGCTGAACGCCTGGCACAACGAGATCGTCGCGGGATCCGTCTACGAGCTGATCGCCGGCCGCATGGCCGAGCGCGAGGCGGCGATCCTGCGACGGATGGCCGAGGCCGAGGGGGGCCACCGCCGCCGGCTCGAGCAGCGGATGCGCGAGCTCGGGATCGAGGTTCCCGATCCGGCCTCGGTCAAGCTTCCGCTGTCGCTGCGCCTGCAAGCCAAGCTCGCGCCCGTCGACCGTCTGCTGGCCGCGCGCGAGGCGGCCGAGGACGATGAGGTCGACGAGCTCTACAAGCGCTCAACCGGAGATCCCGACACCGATCGGCTGCTGCGTGAGATCCGCAAGGACGAGCGCTCGCATTCGCTGGCTGTGCAGGAGATCCGCAGCGGTCCGGAGTCGGCCACCAAGCCCAATCCGCTGGCGGTGCCGGGCGCGCAGGCCCGGCTCGACCGGATCCTGGGGCGCGAGCACTGGCACCAGACGGGCACGAGCTGGATCTCGGGCGCGATCTACGGCGCCAACGATGGGCTCGCGGCCGTGTTCGGGATCGTGGCCGGCGTCTCCGCCGCCACCGGGGGCGGGAGCGCGGTGCTCACAGCCGGGCTGGCCAGCGCGATCGCCTCGGCGCTGTCGATGGCCACCGGCGCCTTTCTCGCCGAGCGCTCGGAGGCCGAGGTGATGGCCGCCAACGTCGAGCGCGAGCGCCAGGAGGTGCTCGCGCATCCCGAGGAGGAGAAGGAGGAGCTGTCGCTCTTCTATCAGCTGAAGGGGGTCGACGAGAAGACCGCCAACGACCTCGCCGAGCGGCTGGCCCAGCACCCCGACGCGATGCTCAAGGCGCTGGCGGTCGAGGAGTTCGGCGGCTACGAGCACCCCGGTGACCCCGTCCAGGCCTCGGCCGCCGCCGGCATCAGCACCGGTCTCGGCGCGATCATTCCGGTGATCCCATTCATGTTCACGACCGGGACGGTGGCCATCGTGGCGGCCGCGGTGATATCACTCGTGGCCCACTTCCTGGTCGGCGCCGCCAAGTCCCTGGTCACGCTGCGGACGTGGTGGTCCTCGGGCCTCGAGATGACCCTGGCCGGCGTGGTCGTCGGCGGCGCGACGTACCTGGTCGGGCTGGCGCTCCCGACCTGACCGCCCGGAGCGACGTCGCGGACATGTGGCAGGAGGCCAACGATAGCCGGATATTGAGGCCGTGGTTCGGGTGTGGGTCGCGGTAGAGCGCGAAGCTCTGCAGCGTGGCTCCACAGGTGGGGCGGGTGGCGCGGTGGACGCTCACCGTGGACGCGCTCGTGCCCGCAGACAACGCAGCTGGCAAGCATCCAGTGCGTGCAGACCAGGCCTGAGAGCCGCTGGGCGGCGCCCGCCTCACCGGCCGGG
>JADGPN010000329.1 GCA_017882465.1 Solirubrobacteraceae bacterium | reverse complement strand
CGCGAGGTGCCTGTTACGCATTAGGGATACCCCCGTGGGGGGGTTGGGTATCGGAGTTTGAACGTCAGGTTCGGACAGCGCGCCGGAGCTGCGATTGTCCGAGTGGTTGGGACGTTCGCCTCTTCACGTTGCGCTTGGCGCGGTCTTGGATACAGGCGATGGTGAGGAAGGCTCGCCGATGGAGGTGGAGCGCATGAACGGTTCGGTTATTTCTGCATCGGCGTCGCATATGGCCGTTTGGGTGGCGGTTGGCGAGCGTGGACCGTCGGCCTCGTTGGATGGGCGGGAGACCGGGACAATGGGGGGATGGAGGCGATGAAGCGGGCCGGGCCGGAGGAGGAGTTCCCGGTCGAGCACGTCTCCATTCATGGCCAGCGCTTCAGTTACCGGCGCGGTGGCGAGGGTCCGGTGCTGTTGTTGCTCCACGGGATCGCCGGCAGTTCCCGCACGTGGATCCCCGCCATGCGTCTGTTGCAGCGCGACTTCACGGTGCTCGCCCCGGACTTCCTCGGCCACGGTCAATCCGCTAAGCCGCTTGGCGACTACTCGCTCGGCAACCACGCCAGCGCCATGCGCGACTTCTTGCAGCTGCTCAATGTCGAGCGGGTCACCGTGGTCGGGCAGTCGTTCGGGGGCGGCGTGGCGATGCAGTTCGCCTACCAGTTCCCTGAACTGTGCGAGCGCCTGGTGCTCGTCGACGCCGGCGGCCTGGGCCGCGAGGTGAACTGGATGCTCCGACTTGTCACCATGCCGGCGGCGGAGTATGTGATGCCGGTCTTGTTCCCGAGCTTCGTGCGTGACTGGGGAAACGCGGTCGCCCGGTTCCTTGGCGACCGGGGCATCCGCAACGCCCGGGCCGCGGAGATGTGGCGCTCCTACGGGTCGTTGACCGAGGCCGAGAACCGCCAGGCGTTTGTCCGGACCATGCGAGCGGTGATCGACCCAGGCGGCCAATCGGTGAGCGCCATCGACCGCCTCTACCTCGTCGCCCGCACGCCCACGCTCATCGTGTGGGGCGACCAGGACAAGATGATTCCCGTCGTCCACGCCTACAAGGCACACGAAGCCATCCCCAACAGCCGCCTAGAGATCATGGAAGGGGTCGGGCACTTCCCCCACGTGGAGGAGCCCATCCGCTTCGTTGAGATCCTCACGGACTTCCTGCGCACCACACAGCCCAGCGAGTTCACCCGTGAAGAACGACTCGACTTGCTACGCGAGGGCACCACATGAGGATGCGCTGCAGACGAACAGCGCGCTGGAACCGCCCGCGACACGACGCCGTGCGATCAAATCATCTCGACAGCACGAGCGGCTGGCTGGGCAGACTGGGGTAATGGTCGAATCCGAAGACGCGCAAGGCACGGTGCTGGAGGTCAAGCCGAGCTGGCGGGGCGCGTCGCACGAAGTCGCCGCGTTCATCTTCCCGGTTCTCGGCCTCGTTCTCGTGGCCGTCGCGCATACGACGGCCGCGCGTTGGGCGGCACTCGCATACAGCATCGGTGTCACGGCGATGTATGCGACGAGCGCGTGTTACCACCGCGGGCATTGGAGCGCTTCGGTCCGCCGACGTCTCCGCCGGCTCGACCACTCGATGATCTTGGTCGGCGTCGCCGCGACTTACACCCCGATCGCGGTTGTCGGACTCGACGCCCGCAGCGCTCGCATCCTGCTCGGCGTGGTGTGGCCCCTCGCTATGGCCGGGATCGTGGTGCAAATGTTGTGGCTCAACGCGCCGCGCTGGCTCGTCGCCGGTCTCTACGTCGTCATCGGGTGGACGGCGCTCGCGTTCGTCCCAGTGTTGTGGCATGAACTTGGCGTGTTCACGTTCTCGCTCATTGTCTGCGGTGGTGTCGTTTATTCCGTCGGTGCGCGGGTCTATTCAGCGCGCCGGCCCGACCCGATGCCCGAGGTGTTCGGCTTCCATGAGGTGTTTCATGCGCTCGTGATCTTGGCGGGCTTGATCTTCTATGTCGCGATCGCACGCGTGATCGCGACGAACTGACACACGGGGACCGGCGACGCGCGCCGCGGCCCCGAGATATCCCAGAACGCGGGTCCCCGAACAACGCCTCAGCCCTATCCCATATCGCCCGTTACCAGGGCGGTCGCGATTGTGACCCTCAGGGTCAGCCGGTCGAGGCTCGGTTCGTCTGGCTAGGGATTGACATTGCCAAGCAGACTCAGCCACTCCACGCGCTTCGGCTGACCCACCCCTGCCTGCCCAAGTGCCCGCTTGCCCGGTAGGCGCTCGCTTATGACGCCAGGCCGAGCCGCGCAGAACACCGCCGCCGGGGTATCCCAGTTCGCCGGCTGTGTGACGTTCGCGATTGTGGCCGACTGGCCCTTCGAGGACACTCCGCTGTCGTGTTTCTGGCGCGCGTTCGGGTCGGGGGTCGATGTTGTCTGTGTCGTTTGGTCTAGGGCGGTTGAGCCGTGGGTGAGTGCGTGTGGGTGCCGGTCCCGACTCAACGCAACAGAGCCGGCCACTCTGCGGCAACCGCGTCGAGGCTACGTCGCGGTGACCGTATGGCGAGGGCGCGCGACGCCGCTGCGAACGAGCGCGTCGTCGACGAAACGGCGGACGTCGCGGCGGACTACGTAGCCGATGTGGCCGCCCGGATACCAGTGGATGCTGGGCCGCTGCCAGTGGTGCCAGAGCGGGGCGACCTGATCGACCGGATCGATAAGGCGGTCGACGAGCCCGGCGACGATGTAGCGGCGCGCGACTGGAGTGCTCGGGACGAACCCCAGCGGCGACACGACCGAATGCAACGCGGTCGCGGGCTCGAGGATGGGCGTGAGCCGCTCGAGCATGTCTGGCGGGGTCTGGCTGCGGAATAGCGTCGGGAAGTCGGTCGCAGGGATGATCGCAATCACGCAATCGAGTGGCTCATCGAGCCCGGCGACGAGCGCAGCGACGTACCCACCGAGGGACACTCCTTGCACCGCGATCGCGCTCGGGGACTGCGTGCGGATCCACCCGATGATGCGCCGCACGTCGTGCGCCGCCTGCGCCAGTCCGTGCACGTTGTCGAGCGGATCGATCGACGGGAACTGCCCCGTTGAGCCCTTCGGTTCGCGACGCGGGCCGTGCAGCGGCAGGATCGGCAACACGACGTTACATCCGAGATCCGCGAAGAGATGCCGCGCGTGAAAGGATCGCAGGTCGGCGTCACGCCCCATCTCCGTACCGTGGATGCACACGACCCAGGGCCGCTCGCCGTCGCGGTGACGCAACACCGTGGCGCGCCCAATGGCGTTCGCCTGATAGGAGAGCCAGCGCTCCCGGCCGGGGACGTCGGCCGGCGGTGTCCACGCGCTCGGGAACTTCATGCGCTCGACGCGCAACTGGGCGGCCCGAGACCACTGCAGCAACGGCTCGGTGAGCGGTTCGGGAACGCCGTGGTACGAGCGTGGGTCGTCCAGCCACCCGGCACGCGCGAAGTGGTCCCGAGCGAGGCGCGCTTCCTCGAGGATCCGGTCCCAGGCGTCGTCGGAGGGCGGCTTGCGCAGCCGACGGAAGGTGGCGAGGGTCGCCTGGTCGGCAGCGACGTGGGCCCGCACCGCCAGCGTGACCCTCACACGCGGCACGCCGGCCTGTTCGCGCCGTGAGCGGAAGGCAGGACCGGGGGCGGGGAGCGGCACTGGCATCTGCCAAAGCACGGTAGCGGCCGTCGCGACGCACCGTGTCGGCGGCAGGTGGGCGCTAAGCCGCCATTGTGACCTTGGTCCCTCGCGTGCGGGTGGTGCTGCGCGTCATGATCGGGGTGACGACCCGCGCCGAGAGGAGTTCCATGATGCGACGGTTGTCGGGGACCGACTCGCTCTTTCTCGCCGGTGAAACGCCGGCATGGCACCAGCATGTCGGCGGTCTGACGGTCGTCGATCCGAGCGGTGTGCCTGGGTTCGGGTTCGACGCGCTGTGTCGGAGCGTCGCCACGCGGTTGCCGCTGGTGCCGAAGCTCACCTGGAAGTTGAAGGAGGTGCCGCTTGGTCTCGACCGGGCAGTGTGGGTCGACGATCTCACGTTCGACCTGCGTCGTCACATCCACCGCGTCACGGTCGCGACGCCGGGTGGCCCGCGCGAGACGGCCGCGGCCGTCGCGCCGATCATGAGCAGGCAGCTCGATCGTCGCTACCCCTTATGGGAGTTGTGGTACTTCGACGGACTCGTCAACGGTCGTGTCGGCGTTCTGATGAAGTTCCACCACTGCTTGCTCGACGGCGGCGCGGGTGGCGTGCTCGCTTCGCTGCTCCTCGACATGTCGCCGTCACCCGAACCGATCGAGATCCCTGAGATGCCCGAGCCCGAGCCACCGCCGAGCGACGTGCACCTGCTGGTTCGAGCTCTGGTCCCGAGCGCCACGGCCCCGTTGCGCGCGGTCCGCTACGGCATGCGTTTGGCGCGTCGCGGCGTGGGAGTCGCACGACACTTACGTTCAGGAAATCAGGCGCCCGACATGCGCACGATGTTGTCGGCTCCGAAGACGTCATTCAACGCGACGATCGGGCCACGTCGGTCGATGGCGTTCAGCAGCATCGCGATCGCCGACGTGAAAGCGTTGCGCCGTCACTTCGACGTCAAGCTCAACGACATCGCGCTCGCCCTCTGCGCAGGCGCGCTCCGCATCTACCTGCTCGACCGCGACGAGCTGCCAGAGCGATCGCTGACCGCCGGCATCCCGGTGTCGACTCGCGCGGAAGGCGATACGTCGCTCGACAACCAGCTGTCGTACCTCGCGGTGCCGCTCGCCACGAACATCGCCGATCCCGAGGAACGCCTGCGATCGATCGTCGGCCACACCCGAACCGCCAAAGGGGTGCACGAAGCCATGCGCGCGAATCCGGTGGGCTCGCTCGCCGACACCGCGCCACCATTCGTGGTC
>JADGPN010000007.1 GCA_017882465.1 Solirubrobacteraceae bacterium | reverse complement strand
GGCGGCCGTCTGAGGTGCGGGTGCGGGTGACTTCGGGATCCAATCGGGACCGGCCGTCGTCAGGGCGGCGACAACGAGCCCTCCCGCCCGCACACCGGGCAGGACTCCCCCGGGCCGAGCGGGCGCCCCTCGCATGCGGGGCAATCCTCGACCCGCTCGAGTACGCCGAGCAGCTCGGCCACGCGGCAGACGAGCAGGCGCTCCTCCTCGACCTCGACCCACACGCCGGCCGAGGCGGGGAACACGACATGATCTCCGGGCCGGACCGGCATCTGCACGCCGACGTGGTCCCACCAGTCGAGCCCGGGGCCGACCCTGAGCACGATTCCGTGCTGGGGCGGCGGCTCATCGGAGCCCGGCGGGACGAGCAGGCCGGAGCGGCGGATCCGGTCCGGGTCGAGCTCCTTGATCACGACGCGGTCGAACAGTGGGCGAAGTTGCTGGCGCATGGGTGCGGCAAAGGTTATGGGTTTCGCCGTCCGGTCCGGTTCGTAGGGTGAATGACCCTATGCGCCTCATCGTTGCCCGCTGCGACGTCCGCTACTCGGGCCGCCTGAACGCTCTGCTCCCGGAGGCGCTGCGGCTGATCATGGTCAAGGCCGACGGATCGGTGCTGGTGCATGCGGACGCCGGCGGATACAAGCCCCTGAACTGGATGACTCCACCGACGGTGATCGAGGAGACGCCCGGTCGGGTCGTGGTGAGGAAGCGCGCGGGCGCCAGCGAGGATCGGCTCGAGATCTCGATCGCGGAGATCCTCTCCGATGTCTCCCACGACATGGGCGCTCCGGACGGCGACGCCGGGCTCGAGAAGGACGGGGTGGAGGCGCACCTCCAGGAATTGCTCGCCGGGCAGCCGGAGTGGTGCGGCGAGGGCTTCCGGCTGGTGCGCCGCGAATGGCCGACTGACATCGGACCCGTGGATCTCATGTGCCAGGATCTCGATGAGGAGTGGGTCGCGGTCGAGATCAAGCGGGTGGCCGGGATCGAGGCGGTCGAGCAGCTGACCCGCTACCTGGAGCGGATCCGCTGCGATCCCGCCTTCTCGGCCTGCCGGGGCGTGCTGGCCGCGCAGGCGATCAAGCCGCAGGCGCGCGTGCTGGCTCAGGCTCGCGGGATCGAGTGCATCGAGGTCGACCTCGCCGTGCTGCGCGGCGAGCGTCAGCCCGAGCTGACGCTGTTCGCGGCATGAACGAACCAGCGGAAGTCCTCGCCGGGCGCCAAGATCGAGTGCTCCTGATCACCATCAACCGGCGCCAGGGCGAGATCGCCGGTCCGGTCATGACCTCCGCGGACGCGCGCGAGGGGGCGACGGCATTCGCCGAGAAGCGCGCTCCCGGGTGGAAGGGACGCTAGGGCAGACCGGGCTAGTCCGGTCCCCAAGCAGTCGCCATGATCGAGCGCGGGCCGCCCTGATCGCGGTGCTCGCAGAGGTAGATCCCCTGCCAGGTACCAAGCGCGAGGCGCCCGTCCGCGACGGGGAGCGCGAGCGTCGACCCGAGCAGAGCCGACTTGATGTGCGCGGGCATGTCGTCCGGGCCCTCGAGCGTGTGGGTCCAGTACGGCGCCCGCTCGGGAACGGTGTGGTCGAGCCAGGTCTCGAAGTCCCACAGCACCTCGGGGGATGCGTTCTCGTTCACCGCCAGGCCGGCAGAGGTGTGCTGGATTAACAGGTTGAGGATCCCGGCCGGGAACTCGCGGAGCTCGGGCAGGGCGTCGAGGATTTCGTCGGTCACGAGGTGAAAGCCCCGTTCGCGCTGGGTGAGCTTGATCAGTCGCTGCAGCCACCTCATACGAGCGAGCAGCTTAGGTCAGCATGCTTAGGTCGGCACGCGGGAGCGCAAGGTGTCCGGCGCGTGGGCGATGCGCATGTCGACCCTGTGGCCGCGGAACGGAACCCCCTCGGCGTCCAGCAGCTCGCGTTGGCGGGCGCCCTTGGTCAGCGATCCGTCGGCGCGGACGATCCGGTGCCAGGGGAGGTCGGGGTCTGAGCAGGAGTGAAGGACGGCACCGGCCTGGCGCGGGGCGCCGGGCGACACGTCGCCGTAGGTGCGAACGAAGCCGGGCGGTGTCGCCCGTACCCGGGCCAGGATCAGCTGTGCGCGCTCCGAGTTCACCAGCGCCAGGATATCCCAGCGGCCGGCGCATCCTGATATGGTCGAGCGGCCGATTTCCCTGCTCAGCGGCGGGAACCGGGGGACCCGAGTCTCGGGGCGAGTCGTCGTCTGATGGTGACGTAGCGCCAAGAGCGCGAGCCCGGCAGCTAACCCCGCAGGCGAGGCGCATGACGATATGAGGTTCAGACGAACAGTCCAGATCCGGATCACCGCTGCCGCGTTCGTGACGCTGGCACTGCTGGCGCTGGCCGCTGCGATCCCCCTGTCCTCGACCGCGCAGCAGAGCGTTGGTCAGCTGAGCAACCGGCTCGACAGCTCCCGTGCTCAGGCCCAGAGCCTGTCGGGCAGCATCGGCAACCTGAACAACCTGATCTCTCATCTGGATGGCCAGATCTCACTGGTGCAGTCGCGCGAAGCCGCCGTCAGCTCGCAGCTGGCCTCCGATCGCGCCGCGCTGGCCGGGGTGGAGCGGTCATTGGCTCGTGAGCGAGCGTTGCTGGTCGTGCTGAGAGCGAGGCTCGCTCGCGCCCGAATGGTGCTCTCGCGCCAGTTGGTCTCGAGCTACGAGGGCGACAAACCCGATCTCGTCCGGGTGGTGCTCGACGCCAACGGCTTCACCGATCTACTGGAGAAGATCGACTTTCTGCATCGCGCCGAGCAGCAGCAGCAGACCATCATCCAGTTCACACGGCGGGCGAAGGCGCAGGCCGATGGCGCTGCCGTTCGGCTCACGAAGCTTCAGGACTCCGAGCGCCGGATCACGCAGGCCACGGCACTCCAGGCCGCGGCACTCGCGGGCATGAACACCCTGTTGCAGTCCAAGCAGTCTGCGCTGCAGCAGGCGCGAGCGGCTCAGCAGACGGCGCTGGCGGCGGCCCTGGCCCGCGGTAGCCAACTACAGAGCGCGATCGCGCGGCTGCAGGCGCAGCAGGCCGCGGCCCAGCGGGCGGCCGCGCAGCAGCCGGCGCCTTCGTCGGCTCCCGCGACTCCCACGGCCACGGCGGTCCCTGGGGCCCCGGCTTCGCTCGGCCCCTCGGGCGGCTGGGCGATTCCGTACGCGATCGTGCTGTGTGAATCCGGCGGCCAGAACCTGCCACCCAACAGTGCGGGCGCATCGGGCTACTACCAGATCATCCCGGCCACCTGGAGCTCGTTCGGTGGCAGCGGGCCGGCCGCGTATCTGGCCAGCAAGTCCGAGCAGGACGCCGTCGCGTCGCGGATCTGGAACGGCGGCGCCGGCGCGTCGAATTGGGTCTGCGCCGGCATCGTCGGGATCCATTAGTCACGGCCGCCCGGCAGGTGCGATCGGCCGTCCATCCGTAGTTTTCCTCAACCGGCACCGTGCTCTGTCGCGTTGGCGGTCGCCTCCATCGTCCGTACCGTCAGAGGTGTGACATCGTCAACAAGCCTCGCACCCAGCAGCCTTGACGCGCTCCTCTCAGGTGGGGAGGAGCGCGGTTACCTGGACGAATCAGAGATCGATGCCTTCGCCACCGCCGGCGATCTGGACCCCGAAGCCGTCGAAGAGTTCCGTGAACGGGTTGCCGCGGCCGGCATCGACGTCCATGACGACCTCGGTCGCCAGGGAGTACCTCCGACCACCTACGTCGATTGGGACCTGTCGCACTACACCGTCGACGCGATGACGCAGTTCCTGGCCGAGGCCAGCCGCTACCCGCTGCTGACCGGAACCGAGGAGATCGAGCTCGCCAAGCGGATCGAACGCGGCGACCTGCGGGCCAAGGAGAAGCTGATCTCTCACAACCTCCGGCTCGTGGTCTCGATCGCCAAGCGCTACCAGGTCAGCACCCACCTGACTCTGCTCGACCTCGTGCAGGAGGGAACGCTGGGGCTGATCCGAGCGGCGGAGAAATTCGACTGGCGCCGGGGCTTCAAGTTCTCCACGTACGCGACGCTGTGGATACGCCAGGCGATCCAGCGCGGTCTCGCCGACAAGGCCCGCGTGATCCGGCTTCCGATTCACGTCGAACAGCGCGAGCGCAAGGTCGCCGCCGCCCAGCGGCGGCTGGCCGGCGAGCTCGGCCGTGACCCGAGCCCGGAGGAGATCGCCAAGGCCACCGGACTCGACGCGGCTGAGGTGGTTCAGCTCGCCGGTGCGCCGCGTGTCGTCACCAGCCTCGATCGACCGGTCGGCGAGGATGAGGAGTCGACCTTCGGAACCCTGATTGCGGCCACCGTCCCCGACGTCGGCGAGGAGGTGCACATCAGCCTCGAGCGAGAGCAGGTGCGCCAGACTGTCGCGGCGATGTCCGAGCCCTCCCGGACCGTGATTCGCATGCGCTACGGGGTCGACGCCGACCACGACCCGCGCAGCTATGCCGACATCGCCCGCGCGCTCGGTCTCAGCATCAGGCGCATCCGGCTGATCGAAGAGGGCGCGCTGCGCCATCTCGCGCGGTTGCGCGAGATGCAGGCGCTCCGGGCGGCCTGAGCGGCCGAGTCTCTTGGCCGCTCCGCGCGGCCTGAGCGGTTAGCCTTAGCGCTCGCCCGGCAGCGTGCGCGGGTACTGCGAGACGGGCTGGCTCATGTCCAGCGCGGTGGAGATGATCCGATCCTGCTCCATCGCATGAGCGATCGGGTAGCCCTCGCCCGACGCGGCTCGCTCGGGACGCCCGATGTAGCCGAACTGGAGCTCCGCGGGCAGGAGCTGCAGCAGCCGCGGCGCCATGAAGGCGCGGGCGCCCATGTTGCGCGGCTCCTCCTGCACCCAGACGACCTCGCGCACGTCCGGGTACCGGTCGGCCAGCTTCAGGATCTCCTCCTGCGGGAACGGATACAGCAGCTCCACCCGCGCGATCGCGACCTCGGGGTTCTCCTGCCGCGAGGCGTGCCCAACCAGGTCGTAGTAGATCTTCCCCGTGCACAGCACCAGCCGGGTGACGCGCTCGGAGTCGACGGTGGCGTCCGGTAGCACGGGCCGGAAGCGGCCCTCGGCCAGGTCTTCGATCCGGCTCGTCGCGTGCGAGAGGCGGAGCAGGCTCTTGGGGGTCATGATCACCAGCGGGCGCTGCTTGGCGATCCGCGCCTGACGGCGCAGGAGGTGGAAGTACTGTGCCGGAGTCGTGCAGTTGGCCACGCGAATGTTGCCTTCGGCGGCGAGCTGCAGGAAGCGCTCGAGCCGCGCCGAGGAGTGCTCCGGCCCCGAGCCCTCGTAGCCGTGCGGCAGCAGCAGCGTCAGGCGCGAGGTCTGGCCCCATTTGGCCAGGCCCGAGGTGATGAACTGGTCGATGATCACCTGCGCGCCGTTGACGAAGTCGCCGAACTGCGCCTCCCACAGGACCAGCGTCTCGGGGCCCTCCTGGGAATAGCCGTATTCGAAGCCCAGGCAGGCGATCTCGGACAGCGGCGAGTTGTGCAACTCCATCGGCGCCAGTGCTCCCGGGAGGTGCTGCATCGCCGAATGCTCCTGGCCGGTCTTGGGGTCGTGCAGCACGAGATGGCGCTGGCTGAACGTGCCACGCTCGGCGTCCTGGCCGGTCAGCCGGATCGGGATGCCCTCGGTCAGCAGCGATGCGAACGCCAGCGCCTCGGCGTGCGCCCACACGACCCCGCCGCTCGGCCCCAGGGCCTCCCGGCGCTGCTCGAGCTGACGGGCGAGCTTGGGGTGAACCGTGAAACCGTCGGGGACCGAGAGCAGCTCCTCGTTGAGCACCTGCAGGCGGTCGGCCGAGACGGCGGTCTTGACCTCGGGAGATGCAGTGCGGTCGAGCTGATACTCGCCGGTGGCGTGCTCGAGCTCCATGGCCGCGGCGATCTGCGCCTTTAGCTTCTGGTGCTCCTCGGTGAGAACGGCCCAGACCTCATCGGTCATCTCCGTGGACTGCTGCTCGGTGACAACGTCGTTCTGGATCAGCTGCTTGGCGAACAGCTCCCGCACGGGCACGTGCTTCTTGATCGCCTGGTACATCTCGGGTTGCGTGTAGGCCGGCTCGTCGGCTTCGTTGTGGCCGAAGCGGCGGTATCCGATCAGGTCGATGAGGACGTCGTGACCGAACTGCTGGCGGAACGCGAATGCGAGCCGGACGGCCGAGATGCAGGCGGCGACGTCATCGGCGTTGACGTGGATGATGGGGACGTCGAAGCCCTTGGCCAGGTCCGAGGCCCACGTGGTCGAGCGGGAATCCTCGGGGTCGGTGGTGAAGCCGACCTGGTTGTTCTGGATGATGTGGATCGAGCCGCCGACGGTGTACCCGTCGAGCGCCTGGAGATTGAGCGTCTCGGCCACGATTCCCTGAGCCGGGAAGGCCGCATCGCCGTGCAGCAGCACCGGCAGCGCCGCGTTCGTGTCCTGGTGGGCGTGGGGTCCCTGCCGAGTGGTCTGCGCCGCGCGGGTTGCGCCGACGGCCACCGGATCGACGAACTCGAGGTGGCTGGGGTTCGACTCGAGGCGGACGATCACCGACTCGCCGCTGGCCAGCTGATACGACCCCTGTGCGCCGTGGTGGTACTTGACGTCGCCGGTCCCGCCCTGGGGGATCGTGGTGATCGGCTCGAGCGTGGACGAGCCTTCGAACTCGGCGAAGATGGTGTCGTAGGGACGGCCGAGATTGTGCGCGAGCACGTTCAGCCGCCCGCGGTGAGCCATCCCGATCACGATCTGGCGCGCACTCTGCGTGGCGGCGAGCTGGATGATCTCGTCGATCATCGGGACGGTCATGTCGAGGCCCTCGACGGAGAACTGCTTCTGACCGAGATACGCCTTGTGCATGAACCGCTCGAACGCGTCGACCTCGGTCAGCCGCTTGAGCAGCGCCTTCTGCTCGTTGTGGGTCAGGGGCGTGCGGAACTCTCCTGACTCGATCTTCTCGCGCAGCCACAGGCGCTGCGGATGCGAGGAGATGTGCTCGATCTCGTAGGCGATCGTCCCGCCATAGGTCTCGCGCAGGTGGGGCAGCGCATCGGCGAGCGTCGCCCCGGGCACCCACATCCGCAGGATCCGGGCCGGGATCTGTGCCATCAGCTCCGGCGTCAGGTGCAGGGTCTCGGGCTCGAGCGCGGGGTCGCCATCCGGCTGGCGCCCGAGCGGATCGAGCTTGGCCGCGAGATGGCCGTGGGTGCGGTGGGCCTTGAGCAGCGAGCTCGCCGCCTGCACGGCCTGCAGCAGCTCCTCGCTCGGCGGTGCGGCCTGCGCCTCGGGAGCCTCCGGCGCAGTGGACGGCACGGCGGCGGGCACCGGGGCTGCCGCGGCGGCAGCCGGGGCGGGCGGCGAGGGCAGCTCCGGCAGCTCCACGCCGAGCTCCCGGAACACGCGCTCGTAGAAGCTGTCCTCGCCCTGCAGGTAGCCCTCGATCCGCTGCAGGAAGCGACCCGATTCGGCGCCCTGAATGATCCGGTGATCGTACGTCGAGGTCATGGTCATGACCTTCTCGGCCCCGATCATCTGGCCGATGTTCCCCAAGCCCACGGGATAGGCGATCGAGCCGGTCGCGATGATCGTGCCCTGGCCGACCATCAGGCGCGGCACCGAGGCGATCGTGCCGATCCCGCCCGGGTTGGTAAGGGAGATGTTGCCGCCGGTCAGGTCATCGGCGGTCAGCGTGTTCGTACGGGCCTTCTCGACCAGCGCGTTGTAGGCATCGAGGAACTGGGCGAAGCTGAGCCGGCCGGCATCCCGGATCACCGGTACCATCAGCGTGCGGGTCCCGTCCTTCTTCTCGACGTCGACCGCGAGGCCGATGTTCACCGCGCCGTCATCGATTCGGTGCGGCTTGCCGTCGATCTCGGCGAAGTGGTGGGCCATCACCGGCATATCGTCGGTGCCCGCGACGGCGATCGCATAGGCGATCAGGTGCGTGAACGAGACCTTCCGGCCGGCGTCCTTGAGCTGTCTCCGGCGCTGGTCGAGCACAGTCACGGTGAGCGTGCGGAAGGAGGTGGCGGTGGGGATCGAGCGGCTCTCGTCCATGTACCGGGCCAGGGCCGCCCCGCCGCCCTTGATCGGCTGCGCTCCGGCTGGCTTCTCCGCCGGTGCCGCTGCGGGCGCGGAGGCGGCGCCGTTTCCACCGGCGGCGGCGAGCACGTCGGCCTTGGTGATCCGCCCGCCTCGGGCAGAGCCCACGACGCGGGTGAGGTCGACGCCCTGGTCGGCGGCCACCCGCCGGGCGACCGGTGAAGCGCTGCCGGGGTCGCCGGTCACGGTCGCCGGGCCGCTGGCGGGGGCGCCCGGCGCGGAGGTGGCAGGTGCCGGGGCGTCGGCGCCGTTGCCGCCGCCCGCGCCGGCGCTCATGCGTGCGATCACCTGGCCGACCGTCACGGTCGCGCCCTCCTCGAACAGGATCTCGGTGATCGTCCCGCTGGCCGGCGCGGGAAGCTCCATGTCGACCTTGTCGGTCGAGATCTCGACGACCGTGTCACCATCCTTGACCTCGTCGCCGACCTTCACCGACCAATCCAGAATCGTCCCCTCGGTCACCGACTCGCCGCCGGTTGGGGTGACGATGTCGATTGTCTCGGCGGGGGCGCTCGCGGCCGCAGCCGGAGCAGACGCGGCACCGTTGGCGGCTCCGTCGGAGGCCCCTGCACCGTCCCCGTCCGCTGTCGCGATCTCGGCCAGTAGGGCGCCGACGGCAACCGTCTCGCCCTCACCCGCGTGGATCTTCACCAGCGTGCCGGCGACCGGCGCCGGCACCTCCGCGTCGACCTTGTCGGTCGAGATCTCGACGATCGTGTCATCGACGGCGACGCTGTCGCCCTCCTGCTTGCGCCACTCGAGCACGGTGCCCTCGGCCACCGAGTCGCCCATTGCCGGCATGACAACCTGAACGGTGCTGGTATCTACTGCCATTCGCGGGTTTGAACTCTAGCGCCCGCGTCCGGGTGTGGATGTGGCTGAAGCACGACTCTGGTGCCGGTGGTCGGCGATGATGAACCCGATCGACCCGGCGAACGGTCCCAGCCCTCCCAGCACCGCCACCGTGACCGCGAGCCAGAACGGGATGATCCGCGCCCGGGCAGCGGCGATGCACACCAGCGACATGGCGATCCAGATCAGTCCGTGGGCGAGCCCGAAGATGAACGTCGCCGGTTCGGGCTTGTCGAGCGCGAATGCGCAGATCAGCAGCGCCGAGTACACGCCGGAATGGATGAACGAGACCACCTCGAGGCGGCGGAAGGTGATGACGCGGCGGAAGCTGTCGGACTTCACGCAGAGGCGAGCAGCGCGGCCATGCGACGCAGCGGCTCGTCGGCCTCGTCGGGCCACCGATCGACATCGGCGGGCCACCAGTTGAACTCGTCGTGCTCATCATCGGGCGAGACCGCGGCGCCGTCCGGCAGCCACGCGAGACCGACCAGCAGCGCCATGCTGCTGGGCAGCATCACCAGGGCCTCCACGCTAAGGCGCTCTGGGTCGACCGCCCACTCCTCCCGCAGCTCGCGGGTCAGCGTGTCGGTGGGGTTCTCGTCGACCTCGACCGACCCGCCTGCGCCGAGTGCCCAGCGCCCGGGCCACGACGCGAGCCACGCGGCCCGCCGTCCGGCCAGCCAGCGCCCATCGCCCGCGCGCACGACACACAGCACCGCCATGCTGGACGACGCGTTCTCGGTGACCAGCCGCAGGGCCCACCGCACCGGCTGCAGCTCGAGCGCCAGGCGCCCACGGCCGGCGTCGTAGCCGGCCAGCCGCGCCGCCAACCCGTCATGGCTGGGCGAGCCTCGCTGACGCAGAGCGTCCAGGGCCAGGTCGGCCGCCGTGACGGTGGCCTGCTCGGGCTCGAACGGGTCCGCGCGCCAGGCGACGTCGACCTGTTCGGTTTCCCAGGGGCCGCGCGCCAGCAGACCGGGTGCAATCGACATGCCCCAACCGTACAAGGGCAGTCGCGGTAAGGCATAGACTCACGCGGTGACTCGGCGGCTCAAGCACTGGGGGTGGGGCTACGAGGATGAGCAGCCCTCGCACGACGATGTCCGTGCGGCGGCCACATTCATCTCCGGCCAGCTGGGGTTCGGGTCGCTGGAGCCCGAGCGCCCGGTGCCGCTGGGAGACATCTCGCTCCCGGCGCCACGGCTGCATCCGCCTGCGTCGCTGGCCGAGATCTGCTCGGCGGACACCTACGAGCGCGCGCTGCACTCCTACGGCCGCTCCTACCGCGACGTGGTGCGAGCGTTCCGGGGTCGGTTCGACCATCCACCGGATGTCGTCGCTCACCCGCGTGATGAGGCCGAGGTGGCGGAGGTGCTCGACTGGGCGGTCGGCTGTGGCGCCGCGGTGATCCCGTTCGGCGGCGGGACGAGCGTTGTCGGTGGGGTCGAGCCGCGGGTCGGCGAGGGTTACGACGGGGTCGTGACGCTCGACCTCAAGCGGCTCGACCGCGTGCTCGAGATCGACGAGGTGTCGCTGGCCGCTCGGATCCAGGCCGGCGCCACGGGCCCGGTGCTCGAGCGGCAGCTCGCCGAGCACGGCCTCACCCTGCGCCACTTCCCGCAGTCGTTCGAGTTCTCGACCCTGGGTGGATGGGTGGCCACTCGAGCGGGCGGCCACTTCGCGACGCTGTACACGCACATCGACGATCTGGTCGAATCGGTTCGCGCGATCACGCCGAGCGGCGTGTGGCAGTCCCGGCGGTTGCCGGGATCGGGCGCCGGGGTCTCCCCCGACCGGATGCTGATCGGCTCCGAGGGAATGCTGGGGGTGATCACCGAGGCGTGGATGCGCGTGCGGCGCAAGCCGATCCACCGCGCCTCGGCGGCGGTCCGCTTCGGCAGCTTCGCCGCGGGTGCCGAGGCGGTCAGGGCGCTGTCGCAATCGGGGCTGTACCCGGCCAACTGCCGCCTGATCGACGCCGCCGAGGCCAAGCTCACGGGAGCGGGCGACGGGATCCATGCGGTGCTCGTGCTGGGGTTCGAGTCCGCCGATCACGATGTCCAGCCCTGGATGTCGCTGGCGCTCAGGTGCTGCGTCGACCACGGCGGCTCCCGGGAGCGGCGCGGGGAGGCGGGAGCCGCAAGCGCGGGTTCGGTCGGCAGCTGGCGCCAGGCATTCCTGCGCGCCCCCTACCTGCGGGACACGTTCGTGGCCATGGGTGTGCTGTCGGAGACGTTCGAGACCGCGATCACCTGGGATCGCTTCTCCGACTTCCACGCCACCGTCTCGGCCGGCGTGAGCACCGCGGTCCGTGAGGTGTGCGGCTCGGGCAGCGTCAGCTGTCGCTTCACCCACGTCTACCCCGACGGGCCGGCGCCCTACTTCACGATCCTGGCGCCTGCGCGGCGCGGCGCCGAGCTCGAGCAGTGGGCGGAGATCAAGCCCGCGGCGTCCGAGGCGGTGCTCGCCGGCGGCGGCACGATCACTCATCACCACGCGGTGGGGCGTGATCACCGACCCTGGTATGACCGCCAGCGGCCCAGGCTGTTCGCCGACGCGCTGGCGGCGGCGAAAGCCGTGGTTGATCCGCGGGCCGTACTGAACCCGGGCGTTCTGATCGACCCTGGATAGACCGCCGGGCCGCGACCGCGCCCGGCGCTGTGGCAGGCTCTCGGACGTGCCTCGGATCGCCGTGCTCGGACCTGGCGGGGTGGGCGGCTTCATCGCCGCCGCATTGGCCCGCACGGGCGACGACGTTCTCGTCGTGGCCCGCGAGCCGACCGCCGAGGTGATCGCGCGCGACGGGATCGGCGTCCGCAGCGTCCGGCTGGGCGACTTCACCGCGCGGCCGGAGGTGGACACAGCGCTGCGGGACCCGAGCGATTACCTGATCCTCGCCACCAAGGCCACCGGTCTCGACGAGGCGCTGACCCGGATCGAGGCCGACCCCGGGCTGATCGTGCCGTTGCTCAACGGGCTTGACCACGTCGCCTGGCTGCGGGAGCGCTTCGGCCGCCCGCGCGTCGCCGCGGGCGCCATCCGGATCGAGGCGGACCGACCTGCGCCGGGGCGGATCGTGCAGACGAGCCTGTTCCTCAGAGTCGACCTCGCGGCCGATGACACGGCGCTGCGCCCGGCGCTCGAGCGCCTGAAGGTGAGCCTCGAGAAGGCCGGGATCCCCGCCCGGATCGGCCCCGGCGAAGCCCAGATCCTGTGGTCGAAGCTGGTACGGCTGTGTGCGCTGGCCTGCACCACGAGCGCCTCCGATCGCCGGCTCGGGTTCATCCGCTCCGATTCCGCGTGGGGCCCGGTGCTCGAGGGATGCGTGCTGGAGGCGGCGGCCGTGGCCAACGCCGAAGGCGCGGACATCGATCCTGCCGAAACGTTCGCCGAGCTGGCCGATGCGCATCCCGAGCTCGCGTCCTCGATGCAGCGCGATCTCGCCGCAGGTCGCGCACCCGAGCTCGACGCGATCGCCGGCTCCGTGCTGCGCGCCGGCGCCCGCCACGGCCTCGAGTGCCCGACGATCGAGGGCCTGGCGGCGCGGATCGAAGCGCGGATACGGGGGTAGCGGGGCGGCGGCCGGCGGCTGCGGCCGGAGGCTCTAGAGCGGCGGCTGCAGCGGGGGCGGGGTTCCGGGGCCGGGACCGTAGGCGGGCTCGACGAGCTCCTCGGAGGCCACCGCGTCGACGATCTCCTCCTCTTCCTCCTCGGCCCCTTCGTCGTGCTGGCCGTCGCAGAGGATGCGGAAGTTGCCGGTCCCGCCGCCGTCGGCCTGGAGTACGATCCCGGGCAGGATCTCCTCGCCCTCCTCGAGCCCGAGCCGCTCGAGGTCGAAGCTGCTCATCCCAATCCCCCAGGTGTGGTGCCCGGGGTTCTCGCGGTCGTGAGCCGCGACGCCGTGGGCGAACCGCTCGAGCAGGTGGGCGATCTTGCTTGTCTCAGTCATCGCAGCGAGCCTTAGAGTAGCGACACCTGACATCGGCCGCTCGCAGGTTCTGGCCGGTTCTAGCCGAGGCCCTCGACTCGCTCGATCAGCTCGATTCGGTAGCCGTCCGGGTCGCGCACGAAGCACAGGCGCGAGCCGCCCTCCCGCACGCGGTAGGGAGGCCGCTCGGGCTCGATCCCCTGCTCGGCCAGGCCGCCCAGGGCTCCATCGAGGTCGTCCGTCGAAACGGCGATGTGGCCGTAGCCGGTGCCGATCTCGTACGGCTCGGTACGCCCGATGTTGTAGGTCAGCTCGAGCCGTGGCTCGGGGCCGTCCTCGGGCAGTCCCATGAACACGTTGATCGCCTCATCGCGGATCGGCAGCCGCCCGATCTCCTGGAAGCCGAGTGCCTCGTAGAACGCGACCGAGCGGTCGATTTCGAGGATTCGGTAACACGTGTGGATCAGGCTCATTCTGAGTCGGAAGCGTACCTCGATAGGCTCCGTCCGTGATCGTCGAACGTTCGATGCATGACGACTGGCTGTCGAACACCTACCTGGTGGCGGATGAGCTCGGGGGCAGCGCTGTGCTGATCGACGCCGGAGGCCCGGTGGCCCCGCTGCTCGAGGTCCTGCGCCGCGGGCAGTTTGAGCTCACGCACGTGCTGCTCACCCACCATCACTTCGATCACGTGGCCGAGCTCGACCAGGTGCTGGCGGCCCATCCGGGTACGCCCGTGCTGATCCACGCGCTCGAGCGGGACCAGGTCCCCGCGGCCACCGGCACGATCGAGGCCGGCGAGCCGGTCGAGACGGGCGGCCTGCGGATCATTCCGCTCCACACGCCTGGCCACACCGCGGGGATGCTCTCGCTCCTGGTCAACGACACCGACGTGTTCACCGGCGACACGCTGTTCCGCGGTTCGGTCGGGGGCGTCCGGGCTCCGGGCCACACGACCTATGCGGATCTCAGGTCATCGATCATGGACACGCTCCTGAAGCTCCCGCCGTCGACCACGATCCATCCGGGGCACACCGACCCGACGACCGTGGCCGAGGAGCTGGAGACGAACAAGTTCGTCAGGATCTGGCGCGGCCTCGACCCCGAGGGGTCTGAGCCCTGCACCGCGATGGGTGAGCCGGCCACGCTGATCCTGCTCGGCGACGATTACGACGGTGGCTACAAGGCCTGGGTGCGCTGGCCGGACGGGTCTGACGACATCGTCGCCGGCTCGCGTGTGCAGAAGGATCCGGCCGCAGCCGGGTAGCATTCGCAGGCAGTGGCGAGCGACAAGATCCCCACCTCGCGCGTGGGGCGTACCGCCAAGATCGGGGGGCTTGCAGCTGGACAGGCGATCCGTCAGGCGGGCACCCGCGCGGCCAATGTGACGCGCACCAAGGAGGGCCGCGATGCGGCGCTCGAGCGCCGTCACATCGAGGCTGCGGAGCAGATCGTCGCCGCGCTGGGAACCATGAAGGGCGCGGCGATGAAGGTCGGTCAGGTGATGTCGTTCGTCGACGTAGGCCTCGTGCCCGAGGAGTACCGCGAGGAGTTCCAGAAGAAGCTCGCCGCGCTGCGGGACGCCGCTCCGACCGTCTCGTTCGAGGACATGCAGAAGGTGATCGAGTCCGACCTCGAGCGCCCGATCGGCGAGGTGTTCGCCGAGTTCGACGAGGATCCGATCGCCGCCGCCTCGATCGGGCAGGTGTACCGGGCCAAGCTGAACGACGGGCGTCCGGTGGCGGTCAAGGTCCAGTACCCGGGCGTCGCCGCGGCCGTCCGCGCCGATATGCAGAACCTCGGCTTGATCCTCCGCCTGGCCAAGCGGATCGCGCCTGGAATCGATCCCAAGGCGATCGGCGAGGAGATTCGCGACCGCATCCACGAGGAGCTCGACTACGAGCTCGAGGCTCAGAATCAGCGCGCGCTGGCGCGGATCTTCCGCGGGCACCCGTTCATCCTGATTCCCAAGGTCGTCACTCGGCTGAGCCGTGAGCGAGTGCTGGTGACCGAGTACGTCGAGGGCAACACGTTCGAGGAGCTCAAGGCGTTCCCGCAGGAGCATCGCGACCGCACCGGCGAGATCCTGTTTCGCTTCTATTTCGGCTGCCTCTATCGCCATCACCAGTTCTCGGGCGATCCGCACCCCGGCAACTCGATGCTCTTGGCCGACGGGCGGATGGCGTTCTTCGACTTCGGGCTGTTCAAGCGCATGCCGCCGGGCACGGTCGAGCTGGAGATGTCGGTGCAACGCGCGGTGATCGAGGGCGACGCGGCCGAGGTGCTGCGGCTCGGCGGCGAGACCGGCTTCCTGCCCGAGCCCGAGAAGTTCAAGCCCGCACGCGTGCTCGAGCACTTCCGCGCCGCGACCTCGTGGTACACGGAGGACGAATACGTGCAGCTGACCCCGGAGTGGGCCACCCAGGTGCTGATCGACATGGGCGACCCGCGCTCGGAGTACTTCGGGCAGATGCGCCACGAGTCCGCGCCCCCCGACCACATCTTCGGCCGGCGCATGGAGGTGCTGACGCTCGCGGTCATCTCGCAGCTCCGGGCTCGGGGGAACTTCCACCGGATCACCCGCGAATGGTTCTACGGCGATGAGCCGGAGACCGAGCTCGGTCGTCAGGAGGCCGAGTTCTACGCCCGCACCCCGGCCTGAGGGCGCCGGACGCCGGAGGAGTGCGCGGGCGCCTTGCCGGAGGGGTGGGCGGGCGCCTTGCCGAACTTCGCCGGCGGGCGACCGCTCGAGGCCATGGCCGCCGGGGCCAGATGGGCGCCTCCCCCTGCTGCGCACGCCGGGCGTTCGCGGATCAGGTCGATGTCAGTGCAACGCTCGGCGAGGTCACGAGCGGACCAAGCACCGTTTAGACCCGCTGCACCTGGACCAGGCTCGTGGTCCCGGGCCGGCCGCTCGGCAGTCCGGCCGTGATGCCCACCCGTGCTCCGGGCTTCACCCAGCCGAGCTCGACCACGCGCCGGGCGGCGTCGGCGATCAGCGCCTCGGTGATCTCGTGGCGCCGCATCGAGGCCGCCTGCACGCCCCACATCAGGCTGCAGCGGCGGACCGTCTCCTTGCCCGGCGACAGGGCCAGAATCGGAACCTGCGGCCGGTGAGCCGAGATCAACCGGGCCGAGCGACCGGAGAGCGTGGGCACGACGATCGCGGTCAGGTGCAGATCGCGGGCCGCGACGCAGACACTGTGGGCGACGGTGTAAGCAGGGTCGCGCGTGTCCCGGCGGACGCGTTCCTCGTTCCAGACCCGGTAGGGCAGCTCTCGCTCCGTGCGCTCCGCGACGGACGCCATCATCGCGATGGCCTCGACCGGATAGGCGCCGACGGCCGTCTCCTGGGACAGCATGACCGCATCGGTTCCATCGAGGATCGCGTTGGCGACGTCGGCGACCTCGGCTCGAGTGGGACGCGAGGAGGAGACCATCGAATCGAGCATCTGGGTGGCCGTGATCGAGGGCCGGGCGAGCCGGCCGGCGATGCGCAGCAGGCCCTTCTGCACCATCGGCACCTCGGCGATCGGAAGCTCGATCCCGAGATCACCTCGGGCCACCATGACCACGTCGGCGGCGCGGATGATCTCCTCGGCCGCATCGACCGCCTGGGGCTTCTCGATCTTGGCCACCAGCGGCAGGCGCGTGTGCCCACGCACCGACATCACGTCCTCGGCCGTGCGCACGAACGACAGCGCGACCACATCGACCCCGATCGATTCCCCGAACCGCAACATCTCCAGGTCCTCCTCCGGGACCGCGGCGAGCCCTCGGCTGGAACCAGGGATGTTCAGCCCCTGCCGCGAGGCGACCGAGCCGCCGATCTCAACCGCGGTCTCCACCTCACCGTCGCCCGCCCGCACAGCGGTGACGCGCAGGCGGATGGCGCCATCGGCGAGATAGATCACGTCCTCGGGATCGACCGAGGCCGCGAACCCCGGCCAGCTGACCGACATCCGCTCCTCGCTCCCGACCGCATCCGAGCCGGCCAACAGGACCAGCCGCTCGCCCGGCTTGAGCTCGGCGCGCTCGTCCTGCAGGGCACCGATCCTGAGCTTCGGTCCCGGCAGATCCTGCAGGATCGCCACCTGTCGCCCGACGGACGAGGCGGCGGCACGGACCCTGGCGGCGTTCTCGGCGTGCAGCTCCAGGTTGCCGTGGGAGAAGTTCAGCCGGGCGACGTCCAACCCGGCTTCGATCATGCGAGCGAGCGTGTCCGGGTCCCGGGAGGCAGGCCCGATGGTGGCGACGATCTTGGTACGGCGCACGGGCCGGAGACGCTACAGCGTGACGGCTCCGGGCACGTGGGATTTCTGTTTGCGCCGGTTCAGGCGGTGAGCTGTCCATCCTGAGCTGTCCATCCTGCACGATCGTCTCGCCATCGGCGCTCAGCCGGCCACCGGATCGGCGTGGTCGAGGAACAGGGCCGCGTTCACGAAGGCGGCATAGTCGGCCTCGCTCATCCGCACCAGCGGCGCTTGATCCGGGTCTCCTGAACTGGCGATCGGGCCCGGGCGGCACGGGTGATCAGCGCAGGATCGACCCCGGCGAGCGTCGTCGTGCTCACCAGCACCTGATCACCGGCTCTCACCTGCAGGCATCAGTCGCACAGAAGCGCCGCAAGTGCGTCTGGCGAAGGCCGATTCACGGTGCCGTCAGCTCCGGGAAATGCTCGGCCAGGTGGGTGCGCAGGGTTTCGCGGACGAAGATCCGCTCCGCGGCCGAGGCCATCCGGTACCGGCCCAGCAGCTCTTTCTGACGTGTCAGCTCGAGGCCGGCGATGTCCCAGGAGACGGCAAGCCGCTCGAACAGAAACTCGACCCCGCGCTGCCACGCATCTTCGCGCTCCAGCCCGCCGGTGAGCAGCTTGTTGTATTCCAGCCTCGTCGCCGGAGTCATCGAGCCACGCAGCGTCAGCACGTTGCCCTCCTCGTCGGCGTACCCGCTCGTGTCGGCGACGAGCTTCTGGCGGCGGCGATTGCGAGCACCCACGCCGGTCAGTGCGCCGCGGCGGCCCGCTCGAGCTCTGCGCGAACGTCCCCGGTGACCGGATCCGCGTGCCCCGACCAGACGACAGCGGGCTCCATCGCCGCAAGCTTGCGAATCGAATCTCTCGCCTGCTCGGTGTCGAGGTTGAAAGCCGGGTGAGGCACGCGAGCCGAGCCCTTGATGCCGGACTGCGGATCCAGCGTGTAGAAGCAGTCCGAGACCAGCGCCAGCCGGTCCGAGTCGCGGTACAGCCCGATCAGGCCCGGAGCGTGCCCCGGGAGCGCGACCACGCGGAACCCCGCGATCTCATCGCCCTCGTCGACGGTCCCGGCGATCGCCACCCGGCCACCGTCCCAGATCGGCAGCAGGCGGCCGAGCAGCACACGGCCGTGAGGGGCGAGCTTGGCCAGGTCGAAGTAGTGACGGAAGCTGGAGTCAGACTCCGCGGCGCTGCGCTCGGCCGGGTGGCAGTAGACCGGTGCCCGCAGGGCCGGGGCGACGCCGCGGTGGTCGGCGTCGGCGTGGCCGAGCACCACGCGCCTGATACCTCCCATGCGGGCCCCGGCGGCCACCACAGCGGCGCTCATGTCGGAGATGCCGGCATCGAAGACCGTCACGCCGCCCTCGTCCTCGAGCAGGTAGACGTTCATCGTCTTCATCGGGAAGCCGCCGCGCACGATCCACACACCATCCGCGATCCGTTCAGGAACCCGTGCGTGGATCCGCGAGACGATCTTCGTCCGTGCGTTGGCCAGCGACGCCAGGCGGGCCTCGGCGGGCGAACCGGTCGCGGGCAGGAAGCCGAGTTGGCGCGCGATCTCACCGCTGTCCACGTAGGCGTCGCTGTGCTCGATCTTCTCGCCGGCGACGGTGACCACGTCACAGCCTTCGAACTCGACCCGGGCGCCGTTGGGCGCGAGGCCCTGGAACATCCCCGGACCGGCGAAGATCCCCCGAGCGCGCCAGCGCACCGCGACACGGCCGCGCCCCGTTGTGGTCTCGAGGACCTCGAGCCTCAAGTCGGGGAAGGCCGCGTACAGGGAGGCGAAGTAACCCCGGACACCGTCGGGCGCGATCAGCTCCTGCTGGCCCACGAACCGGTCCACGCCGCCCGGCACCCAGCAGGCGACGGCGGCGTCGAGGTCGTGAGCGGATAGCGCGGCGAAGTAACGCTTGGCCACATCAGAGGCAGACATCGGCAAGCCGCAGTCTACGCGTCGCCACTATCTTCCGCGGGATGTGCGGTCGCCACACGCTGTCCTCCCGGGCGTGAACAACCGGCGCGAGCTCGGACGCGGGGAGCGCGTGCTCCCCGGGCTGTGGCGGTTGCGCCTGCCGCTGCCCTGGCCCGGCGTCCCTCATTGCAACGCGTGGGCGATCGCGGCGGGATCTGGGATCGTCCTGATCGACACCGGAATGCACCTGCCCGGTTCGCTGGCTCAGCTCGAGCGCGCGCTCGATCGGGTCAACCTGCGCCTCGAGCAGGTCCGGCTGCTCGTCTGCACCCACGCCCACTCCGACCATTACGGCCAGGCGGCGCCGATCGTGCAGCGCGCCGGCTGCGAGCTGTGGATGCACCCCAACCATGCGCACATGACGCAGACAGCCGGCGACCCCGCAGCCGCCCTAGCCCGCCGGCTCGAGGTGGGGCGCCAGAGCGGGGTTCCCGACGAGGCGCTGCGCCGCTACGCCGAGCGCGCCAAGGAGAACCCGTCGGGGATCGCGGCGGTGATCGAACCCGATCGACCGCTGCTGCCCGGCCTCGACCTGGAGACCGATCTCGGCACCTGGACCGTGCACGAGACCCCAGGGCACGCCCCGTCTCACGTGTGCCTGTTCCAGCCCGAGCGCCGGATCCTGATCTCCGGCGATCACCTGCTCGGCCGGATCTCGCTCTACTACGACTACGGCTGGACCCCCGACCCGGCAGGTGAGTTCCTGCGCTCGCTCAATGTCGTCGACCAGCTCGATGCCCGCCTCTGCCTGGCCGGCCACGCCCGGCCGTTCACCGACGTCCGGGCCCACATCGAGGGGAATCGGGCGCTTGTCTCTGAACGCCTCGAGGCCGTGAGCGCCGCGGTCGCAGGCGAGCCGCGGACGGCGGTGGAGATCGTCCCCGACGTGTACGGCGAGCCGCTGACATCTTTCAACGCCGGCTGGTTGCTGGCGCAGACCCTGTGCTACCTGCGCCACCTCGAGCTCGCGGACCGGGTGCTGCGCGAAGCCGGCAACGGCGAGGACGCCGAGCGCTGGCGGGCGGCGTAGGGCTGGCGGGCGGCGTAGGGCTGGCGGGCGGCGTAGGGCTGGCGGGCGGCGTAGGGCTGGCGGGCTCCGCTGGGCGCGCGGCCTTGTGGTGCGCGCGGCGGGTTGAGGCGTCAAACGGCGGCTGGGGACGGAGTGAGGTGGAGCTTGCGATGGCGCCGCCGGCTGCGCGGCGGGGGTTCTGGCCCTCAGGTGGCGCCGCTCCGGAAATCAGAGTGCAAAACGTGCCAAACGCGGGACGATCAGAGCCCCCGTGTCCAGATAAGCGCGTCCACCATGCTTACGTGGACAAGGAGTCCCGGGGAGCGCCTCGATTGGCACCTTAAGCACGCCATTTGGAGGTGCAACGCGGCCCAGCGCACGGATCCCACTCGGACCCTGGATCCAGCGCCACCAGGAGCCATTCCGTCCGCCCGGGCCCGCCCCGCCGCTGACAGCCCAACCACTCCAGCCCCAGCTGCCGTCTACGCCGGTCCCGGCACGCGGCGACGAGCGACAGCCCGACCCCCTGAGCGACCGGGTCGCTGATCAGGCCGGTCTAGGCACGCGGCGACGAGCGACGGCCCCGCCCTCGAGCGACGGCCCCGCCCTCGAGCGACGGCCCCGCCCCTGAGCGCCCCGGTCGCTGATCAGGCCGCGATCTTGACCATCAGCACGTCGTGCGGTCCGACTCGGCCGCTGATCGTGCCCGTGCTCCTGTAGAGGCGGTGGGTCCAGAGGTCGCGCACCAGATAGACCGAGCGCAGCGGGAGGCCCAGCTTGGCCAGATTCGCCGTCAGAGTCGCCGAGCGCGAGCTCGAGTTGAGCAGCAGCAGCGCGTGTGATCCGCCGGCCAGCGGCCGGAGCCAGACCTGGTGGACGGAGTCGCGGACCAGTCGAGTTCCCTGCTCGCCGGCTGGGTCCTGATCGACAGTGACTACATCACGGTTCTTCAGCACTGCGAGCGTCGACCGGGACAGCTTGGTCAGGTCGCCGCCGGCGATCAGCGGCGCTGCCAGGATGCTCCACAGGGAGAGCTGCGAGCGCTCCTCGGTCGCCGTCAGGGCACCCGTCCCGATGAGCATCGCGTTGGGGTCGTTCCACGCTCCGGGGTGGGCGAAGGAGGCGAGGGGGGCGTTGAGATCGAGGACCTTGAGGATCGCCTTCCAGTAGTCCCGCGGAGCGCCGTAGGAGAAGTAATCGCCCGTCGTGCGCCATGTGCTGCCGATCCCGGCGCCCCACTCCCACGGGTTCTGGTAGCCCCACTCGCAGATGTTGAGCAGCATCGGGCGGCCGGTGGCCGAGATCGCCTGCTGGAGCCTCGTGTAGATCGGCTTGGCGGGTGCAGGCCGGGAGCGGCAGTAGTCCGCCTTGACGTAGTCGATCTTCCACGCGGCGAGGGTGGGGATGTCCTGGCCCAAGTGGCCGGCGCTGCCCGGGAACCCGGTGCAGGTGGCCGAGCCGGTGTCGAGATAGATCCCGAGCTTCAGCCCCCGCGCGTGCACGTAAGCGGCCAGTCCGGAGATTCCATCCGGGAACTCACGCGGGTTCGGCTGCAGGGCGCCACTGGGGCTGCGCTGACGAGCCATCCAGCAGTCGTCGATGTTGACGTAGCGATAGCCGATCGCCGACATCCCCGTGGACACGAGCGCTCGCGCCGTCTGCTGGAACAGCGCCTCGTTGATGCCGCAGCCGAACTTGTACCAGGAGCTCCAGCCCATCGGCGGCGTGGGCGCGATCGCGGCCACGCTGGCGCGGGACGCCAGCGCCGCCGGCGCGCACGAGAAGCTGAGCGCGAGGCTCACTCCGAGGGCCATCCACGCCGATCTGCTGGAGACGAGCCGCCAGGGCCGTCGTTGCCGAATCATCACCACGGCTAACCCGCGAGCTTAGCGATCGGTTCGGCCGCGCCGACGCGCCTTTCTTCTGGCCGTCGCCAGACCAACCTTGCCACAGTCGTGTCAAGGTTGTTACAGTGCCCGACCATGCGGATCGACGAGATCATCCATTCGAAGGGCGGGGGGCCGGTCTTCTCGTTCGAGTTCTTCCCTCCGAAGACCGACGAGGGCGAGCACAACCTGCGGCAGGCGCTGGGAACCCTGACGGCGCTCGAGCCGGACTTCGTGTCGGTCACCTACGGCGCCGGTGGCTCAACCCGCGGCTTGACCGTGGAGCTGACCAAGTGGATCAAGCAGGAGCTGGGGATCGAGGCGATGGCCCACCTGAGCTGCGTGGGCGCCACGCGAGAGGAGTTGCGTGAGCTCCTCGACGGGATGCAGGCGGCGGGGATCGAGAACGTGCTCGCGCTGCGCGGCGACCCTCCCCGCGGCGAGAGCGAGTGGAAGCCCCACCCGGGTGGGCTGCGCTACTCCACCGAGCTCGCGGCGCTGATCGTGGCGCGATATCCGTTCGCCGTCGGCGCGGCCTGCTTTCCCGAGGTGCATCCGGAGGCGCCCGATCTGCCCCACGACCTGCACTTCCTCAAGCAGAAGGTCGACGCGGGCGCGACGTTCCTGATCACGCAGCTGTTCCTCGACAACGAGCTCTACTTCCAGTTCGTCGATCAGGCGCGGTCGGCCGGTATCGACGTTCCGATCCTGCCCGGGATCATGCCGGTCACCGACGTCCGCCAGATCAAGACGATCACCGGCATGTGCGGGGCCACCATCCCGCCCCGCTTCCTCGAGGCGCTCGAATGGCGCGACGCCGACGCGGACGCGGTGCTCCAGCTCGGCGTCTCCTACGCCACGCTGCAGTGCGCCGACCTGCTGGCGCGAGGCGCGCCCGGGATCCACTTCTACACGCTCAACCGATCGCCCGCGACGCAGGCGATCCTGTCGGCTCTGCGACTGCTCAGGCCGTGGGCTGGTCGGCTGGCTTCGCCGTCGGCCGCGGACTAGGCGCCGCGGAGCGCGCCCACGCCCGCCGCGCCTGGGGGAAGGTGACCAGGCGTCCCGAGGACTCGTCGATCAGCTTCAGCCGCACGGCCCGAAGACCGTCCCACAGCGAGATCGTCGGCGCTCGATGCAGGAACTCGTTCGCGTCGTGGGCGCGCTGCAGGTTGTAGTTGGGGATCCGCGGGCTGAGGTGGTGCACGTGGTGCAGGCCGATGTTCCCGGTGAAGAACTGGAGCACCTTCGGAAGCCTAAGATAGGAGCTTCCTTCGAGCGCCGCGTCGACGTAGCTCCAGTCATCGGAGCGCGTCCAGAGGACGCCCTCGAACTGGTGCTGAACGTAGAACAGCCACACTCCGGCAGCGCCGGCCATCAAGATCATCGGGATCTGGATCAGCAGATACGCGCGCAGGCCGATCAGCCAGATCAGGCCGCCGACGAGAGCGAGCAGAGCGAGGTTCGTGTACAGGTGGCTGCGGCGGATACGCGGACGCTTGTTACGCGGCACGATCCGCGGCTGCAGCGCGAGCGCCCACAGCGGGCCGATCGTGAACATGATCCAGGGGCTGCGCATCAGCCGGTACGCGAGGCGACTGCCCCACGACTTGTCGTAGTACTCGGCGACGGTCAGCGTCTGGACGTCACCGACTCCGCGGCGGTCGAGGTCACCGGCGGAGGCATGGTGCCCGGCGTGCTCCTGGCGCCAGCTGTGGAACGGCGAATAGACGATCAGACCGATGGCCACGCCGAGCCAGGTGTTCGCGCGCTTCGAGGGCATGAACGACCCGTGTGAGCAGTCGTGGAAGACGATGTAGCTCCGCAGCAGGAACCCCGAGGCCGGGATCGCCACCAGCAGCGTCAGCGCGTAGGACACTGGCAGCAGCAGGTACATCACCGGCCACAGCAGGAGGTACGGAACCACCGATGTGGCCAGGCAGACGAGGCTGCGGCGAAGGTCCGCGCCGGCGTACGGCTTGAGCGGCTCCGCCCACCAGCTGCGCTTCTGAGGCGTTCCGCTGCTGCGTTCGGGAACGTCGACAGGCATGGTCACGGCTTCCATTTGCGTCTCCTGATCCGAAGTGGCGCCGTGCCCCCGTCGGGTGGCGGTCGAGGGCCTCAGCCTACACGTTGTGCCCAAATGAACCCTATTAGGATCAATCGGGAAGCGTCCGCACATGTATTGGCGATGACGTCAGCGGTGGTCACCGTTAGCCGCGGTTGGTTCCCAGCTTAGGGAGGCGTTATCTCCTGAGCCTGCGCGACCATCGGCCGCCCGTCCAACTCGTAGCGGATGTCGATCTCGTCGTTGCGCTTGTACGTGCCGATGCCCCAGATGCCCATGAACCAGGCCCAGGGTCCGAGCTTCCCGTGCACCAGTTCGCGGCTGAACAGCAGCTCGCCTCCGGTGATGCGGTAGTCCTGGCCCAGCTCCTGGCGCACGCCGTTGACGTACACCTCGAACGGCGGACGGACACCCGCGGGAAGCGTCACTCGCCAGTATTGGCTCATTGTGGTCGGTGCTCGCTCATGACGAGGGCCGCGGATCGGTGCGCACGATCGAGAGGATCGCGAGATCGAGCCTGCGGCTGCGCTCGCGCACCCTCGAGCGCAGGACGCCCTCGTGCGCGAAGCCGCCGGCGAGCGCGGCGGAGATCATCGTCCGGTTCTCCGGCAGCGTCGTCAGCTCGATCCGCTCAAGTCCCCAGTCCTCGAACAACCATCGCGTGAGCAGCCGCAGTGCCCCCCGGGCGAGGCCCTGACCGCGGGCATCCGGCGCCAGCCAGATCCCGATCGCCGCGCGGTCGTGGTCCCAGTCGATGTCGTACACGTAGATCTGCCCACGGCACGTGTCGTCTCCGGCCTTGACGATGGTCAGCGTCTCCAGGGTCCCGCTCGCCCGCAGCTCCTCCGCCTCCTCCATGTCGCGGCCAAGCTGCGCGCCGGTGGGAGGCCGCTCGAGCCCCCGGTCGGAGTACAAACGGGGGTCGCGGTCATGCGCGATCAACACCTCGGGGATGTCGCGTTCGGCGGCGAGCCTCAACTCGACCCGTCCATCGCTGAGAAGGCTGGTCAATACGGGAATCACGGCACGTCGGCCCGTGACCGTACCCTGTCCACTGGCATGGAGGAGATTCCGTATCGCATCCGGCGCTCCCCAAGGGCAAAGCGCGTCCGCGTGACCGTCGACCCTGCTCGTGGAGTGGAGGTCGTGCTTCCTCGTCGCGCCGGTGAGTCCGAGGCTCTGGCTGCGGTCACGGAGCTACGGACCTGGATCGAGCTCCGGGTGGAGGAGCAGGCCCGCGCTCGGGCCGCGGTCGCCGCGCGAGGCGACACCGTCCCGTATCTCGGCGAGGTGCTCCGTCTGGTCCCAGAGCCTGGCCGCGGGCGGGTGCACAGACGCGGGTCGGAGCTGCTGGTTCCGGCCGTCGATCACAAGCCGGCGCTGGAGCGCTGGTACCGGCGCGCGGCCCGGGCGGAGATCGCAGCACGCCTGGACCGAGCCACCGCGCTGGCGGGCACGTCGTATTCGAAGTTGACGATCCGCTCCCAGCGCACGCGCTGGGCGAGCTGCTCGCGTTCCGGGGCGATGAGCTTCAACTGGCGGTTGCTGCTGGCCCCCGAGGCGGTGCTCGACTACGTCGTCTGGCACGAGGCGTGCCACCTCGAGGTGATGGACCACTCTCCGCGCTTCTGGGCGCTGCTCGCCGGGCGCTGCCCCGAGTACCGCGAGCACGGGCGGTGGCTGCGGCGCCACGCCCAGACCCTGGTCCTGTAGCGCGCTACTGCGGCGTAAGGTAGGCGCCCGAGAGCCCTCCGTCGACGAGGAAGTTCGACGCGTTGACATAGGTGGAATCGTCGCTGGCCAGGAACAGCGCGGCGCGTGCGATCTCGGCCGGCTCGGCGAATCGGCCCATCGGGACGTGGACCAGACGCCGTGCCGCCCGCGCCGGATCCTTGGCGAACAGCTCCCGCAGCAGGGGGGTGTTGACGGGCCCCGGGCACAGGGCGTTGACGCGCACTCCGCTGCGCGCGAACTCGATGCCCAGTTCCCGCGACATCGAGAGGACGCCACCCTTGGAGGCGGTGTATGAGATCTGGGAGACGGCGGCGCCCATCGTGGCCACGAATGAAGCCGTGTTGATCACCGAGCCGCGGACGGGAGGGTCGTTCTCGAGCAGATGCGGGATGCCGTGCTTGCAGCACAAGAACACGCTGCGGAGGTTGACGTCCTGGACGCGCTGCCAGGTCTCGAGCGAGGTATCCAGCACCGACGCGTCGTCGGCGGGGTTGATCCCGGCGTTGTTGAACAGGACATCGATCCGGCCGAAGCGCTCGCGCACGCGCGCGAACAGATGCTCCACCTGCTGCTCGTCGGTCACGTCGGCGACCAGGGACAGCTCGCCCTCCGAGTCTGGGTTGACATCGACGCCGACCACGTTGGCGCCCTCGGTGGCGAACAGCCGCGCCGATTCGGCGCCGATGCCGCTCGCGGCGCCGGTGATCACGCAGACCTTGCCCGCGAGTCTCATGCGGTCGCGTAGAAGATCGACTTGACCTCGGTGTACGCGTCTAGCGCGTGCGGGCCGAGCTCGCGGCCGTAGCCCGATTGCTTGAAGCCGCCGAATGGCGTCGAGACGCGGACCGACGTGTTCGAGTTGATCGAGATCACGCCGGTCTCGATCGCGCCCGCCACGCGGAGCGCGCGGGCGCCGTTGCGCGTCCAGACCGACCCTGACAGGCCGTAGATCGTGTCGTTAGCCAGGCGCACGGCATCCTCCTCGTCGCGGAACGGGATCACCGCGGCGACCGGTCCGAAGATCTCCTCCCTGGCCGCGCGTGAGCTCGGGTCGACCGGGCACAGCACCGTGGGCGCGAACCAGTACCCCGCTCTCTCGGGCGCCTGCCCCCGGATCGCGACTGGCGCGTCGGGGCCGACGAACGAGGCGACCGACTCCCGCTGCGATGCGGAGATGAGCGGGCCCATCTGAGTGGCTTCGTCGAGCGGGTCTCCGACCTTGACGGCCTTCACGGCCGGCTCCAGGAAGCCCATGAACGCGTCGATCGCCTCCGCCTGCACCAGGATCCGCGAGCGTGCGCAGCAGTCCTGGCCCGCGTTTCCGAACACCGCCCCGGGGGCGGCCGCGGCGGCGGCCTCGAGATCGGCGTCGGCGAACACGACATTCGCAGACTTCCCCCCGAGCTCCAGCGTCACGCGCTTGATCGTCTCGGCGGCGCCGGCGGCGATCGAGCGCCCCACCTCGGTGGAGCCCGTGAACGCGATCTTGGCCACGTCGGGATGCTCGACGAGCCGCCGGCCGCAGGCGCTCCCCGGACCGACGACCACGTTGACGACGCCGTCGGGGATCCCGGCGCTCGCCGCGATCTCGGCAAACCGAAGCGCCGTCAGGGGCGTCAGCTCGGCCGGCTTGAGCACGACCGCGTTGCCGGCCGCGAGCGCGGGCGCGAGTTTCCACGCTGCGATCGTGAGCGGGAAGTTCCAGGGCACGATCAGGCCCACGACGCCGACCGGTTCGCGGACCGTCCAGGCCTGCCCGCCGGCGACCGGGATCGTGTCGCCGAGCAGCCGTTCGGGTGCTCCCGCGTAGTAGCGAAAGGTGTCGATCACCATCCCGATCTCGCCCCGGGCGTCACCCATCGGCTTGCCGGCGTTGCGCGCCTCGAGCAGCGCCAGCTCCTCGTGACGTGCTGCCAGCGCGTCGGCGAGCGCCCGCAGGTGTGCGGCTCTGTCGGCGGGGGTCACCGCGCGCCAGGCCGGGAAGGCCTCCTTGGCGCGTGCGACCGCGACGTCGACGTCGGCGGCGTCCGCGCGCCGGATCTCCTGAAGCACCGCCTCGGTGGCGGGCTCGATCACCGCCAGCGTGCCGGTCACCGAGTCCTCAGAGCCTGGGCGGGCTCGCGGGCGTCATTCCCGGCGCGACCTCGCCGCCGGGGGCGCCGACGTCGATCGTGCGGATCGGGCCCTTAAACGACTTCCGTGCCGAGAGCAGGAACCACAGGGTCACGCCGACCATGACCGCGATGGTGACGATCGGGGCGTAGTTCACCGACGACCAGCTGAACGTGCTCGAGAACGGGACGCCGGCCGGAGTGAACGGCAGGCAGAAGATGATCACGCACAGGGCAACCCACGTGAACGCAATCGGGTTCACCCACTTGTACTTCTTGCCTAGCGTCCAGGGCCCGGTCTGGAAGTCGTCGCCCTTGCGCCAGCGCAGGAACACAGGGATGGTGTAGGCGATGTAGAGCCCGATCACCGAGATCGAGGTGACCGCCAGGAAGGCGACGGGTGCGCCCTTCGAGTTGGGGAAGAAGGCCGGGATGGTGATGATCAACGCACACAGGCAGACGAATAGCACCGACCAGGTCGGCGTCTTGTTCTTGCCCAGGCGCCGCCACAGGTTGTGGCCCGGCACGGCGCCGTCACGCGAGAACGCGAACGTCATTCGTGAGCCACTGGTCACACAGGCCATGCCACAGAACAGCTGTCCCACGGTCGAGATCAGGACCACTGCCTTGGCGGCCGCGGAGCTCAGCGCCGTCTGGAAGATCGCCAGCGCCGGGTAGCTGGAGCTGAGGATCGTCGATTCCTTGCTCTTCTGGATTGCGAAGGTGATCGCGAGCAGGACGATCCAGCCGATCACGGCCGAGTAGAAGACCGACTTCCAGATGCCCTTGGGCGCTGACTCGTCGGCGCCGTGGGTCTCCTCGGAGACGTGGGCGGAGGCGTCGTAGCCGGTGATGGTGTACATCGTCAGCAGGAAGCCGAGCGGCAGCACGTAGAGCCAGAAGAACGGGACCGTGGTGGACCCGTTCTTGAAACCGGAGTTGTTGATCGTGTGGCCGAACACGTACGAGAAGCTCGCGTGGTGGCTGGGGACGGCGATCAGGATCACCACGATCACGGCCACTCCGATTACGTGCCACCACACCGAAACGTTGTTGAACAGCGACACCAGATGGCTCGAGAACACGTTGATCAGCCCGTGGATCACGAGGATCACGGCGAACACCGCGAAGATCACATGGGCCGTGTAGTGAATGTCGGTGCCCGCGGCGGCCTTGGTGAAGTTGAAGACGAAGTCGACGTTGAAGAGGCCGAGCAGATTGACGAGGAAGGCCGAGCTCACGTACACGACCGAGGCGATGACCGCGACGAGCCCGATCAGGTTGAACCAGCCGGTGAACCAGCCCCAGCCGGCGCCGCCGAGCCTCGAGGCCCAGTAGTAGATCCCGCCCGCGGTGGGGTACGCCGAGGCCAGCTCCGACATCGAGAACGCGACGCACAGGATCAGCAGGCTGATCACGGGCCACATGATCGAGATCGCGATCGGGCCGCCGTTGTTGAGTGCCTGCCCGTAGGTCGTGAAGCAGCCCGCGAGCACCGAGATGATCGAGAACGAAATCGCAAAGTTGGAGAAGCTGCTCCAACCGCGGTTGAGCTCCTGCTTGTAGCCGAGATCGGCGAGTTTCTGTTCGTCGGCCGACAGGTTCTCAGTGCTGGCCGTCATGCCGCCCCTCCTGGTAAAGGTCTGATCGTCCGTCCTTCTCGCGGCACCTTACGCCCGGGGCCCGACAGAAGTCAAGAGCGCGGCCGGGCCGGGGGCAGCAGGCCGGCGAGGACGTATTCGGTGCCGCGGAGATGCTCGGTCATCTCGCGGGCGGCAGCCGCCTCGTCGCCGCGGCGCACGGCGGCGAGCAGGCGCCGGTGCTGGGCGTTGGAGGAATCGAGTACCTCGGGAGGATGGGCGATCAGCGAGATCAGGCCGGACATCGCTCCTTGCGCCTCGGTCATGGCCGTCACCAGGCGAGGGCTGCGCGACGCCTCGGCGAGGCCCACGTGGAGCCGGACGTCGGCCTGCCGATAGGCGGCAAAGTCGTCGAGCATCCCGTCGAGGGCCACGACCAGCTCGTCGAGCGCATCGAGCATCTGCGGTTCTGCTCGCTCTGCCGCGAGCACGGCCACGCCGACCTCGACGGCCATCCGCTCGTCGCATACATCCCGCCACGCGGCGAGCACGTCAAGCGAGGGCGGGCCCGGCGGCGGCTGCGGATCGGCGACGAAGGTGCCGCCGCCGCGGCCGCGGGTGGCGCGCAGATGGCCGCTCTGGGCGAGCGCCACCAGCGCCTGGCGCAGCGTCGAGCGGGCGATCTCGAGCTTCGTGCACAGCTCCCGTTCCGCCGGCAGCCGGGTGCCCGGGGGCAGCAGCCCGAGCTTGATCGCGGTACCCAGGCGCTCCACCGTCTCCTCGAACGCCGTCTGCGAATGCACCGGCGCGAACACCGCCTCAAGCGAGGTGACCGGCTCGCCCGTGGGCGGCGCCGGCGGATGACGGCGCTCACGACGGCGGGGCGCGGACGCCTGGCGGGCCGGGCTCACAACCGCTCGAACCCGCGGAAGCGCTCCCAGTCGGTAACCACAGATTCGAACGCGGCCAGCTCCACGTCCGCGGCGTGCGCGTAGTGATCGACGACCTCGTCGCCGAACGCAGCCCGCGTGATCGCGCTCGATGCGAACAGCTCACGGGCATCCCGCAGCGTCGACGGCAGGCGGGGTTTGTCGTGGGCGAGATAGGCATTGCCCTGATACGGCGCCTCGAGCTCAAGGCCCTGCTCGACGCCGTGGAGCCCGGCCGCGATGATCGCGCTGAGGGCGAGATAGGGATTGAGATCCGATCCGCCGGCCCGGTTCTCGAACCGGAGCGCCGGCCCGTGGCCCACGACGCGCAGCGAGCAGGTCCTGTTGTCGTCGGCCCAGGCCACCGCGGTGGGCGCGAATGATCCCTCGGCGTAGCGCTTGTAGGAGTTGACGTTGGGCGCGAGGAACAGCGTCAGCTCGCGCAGACACGCCAGCTGGCCCGCGAGGAAGGGCTCGAACGTCGCCCGTTCCCGGGGGAACAGCGGACCTTGGTCGTCGGCAAGCGAGAAGTGGATGTGGCACGAGCTGCCCTCGCGCTCGTTGAACTTGGCCATGAAACTGATCGCCATGCCCTCCTGGGCGGCGATCTCCTTGGCGGCGTTCTTGTAGATCGAGTGCTCGTCGGCCGTGCGCAGGGCATCCGCGTAGCGGAAGTTGATCTCGTGCTGTCCGAGATTGCACTCGCCCTTGGAGTTCTCGACAACCAGGCCCGTGTCCCGCATCGCGTTGCGGATCCGGCGGATCAGCGGCTCTACGCGCGCCGTCCCGAGCAGCGAGTAGTCGACGTTGTACAGATTGGCCGGCTCCAGGTCGCGGTAGCACTTGCGCCAGGCGTCCTCGTAGGTGTCGCGGAACACCAGGAACTCGAGCTCGGTGCTGGCGTTGGTGCTCCAGCCCCGCTCGGCCAGTCGCGCGAGCTGAGCGCGCAGCACCTGGCGCGGGGAGGCGAGCACGTCCGAGCCGTCGGCCCAGGCGAGGTCGGCCAGGCACATCGCCGTGCCCTCCTGCCACGGCACCGGGCGCAGCGTGGCGAGATCCGGCCGCAGCGCGAAGTCGCCGTAACCGAGTTCCCAGGACGCCATCTCGTAGCCGTCGACGGGGGTCATGTCGACGTCGACGGCGAGCAGGTAGTTGCAGCCCTCGGCGCCGCCCTCGGCCACCTCCTCCAGGAAATGCGATGCGGTCAGCCGCTTGCCCTGCAGACGACCCTGCATGTCCGTGAGGGCGAGCAGAACGGTGTCGATCGTCCCAGCGGCAACCTGTTCGGAGAGCTCCTCCAGCGTCATCTGCGCTGAAGGTATAGGAACAGAGCCTTAGGCGAAAGGGCAACGGGAAAAAGCCTGTCTGCCGTGACGCCGATAATGGTATCGTCCTCGTACCTATCACGCCGACGCTCGCGCGTCGCCAGCACTGGGGGTAGCGGTCACATGTTCAAGAAGATCGTCTGGGCGAGCGACGGTTCGGAGTCTGCCGATCGTGCACTCGAACTCGCCAAGGCGCTCGCGGTCCAGGACGGCGCGACACTGCTCGCAGTTCACAGCGTTGAGTACCTGGTCGGCCCTCGCTCGACGGGCGCCTTCCCGGCGAATGCCGACGAGGATGAGCGCGTGGCGAAGATCTCCAAGCAGGTCGAGGAGCTCGCCGGCCAGGGCATCGGCGCCAGCGCGAAGATCGTGCAGGGCGGCGTCGCTGGAGCGGCGCACACGGTGGCCAGAGTCGCCGAGGAGGAGCGCGCCGATCTGATCGTCGCCGGCACCAGGGGCCACACGGCGCTCACGGGTCTGCTGCTCGGCAGCGTCACGCAGCGGCTGCTTCACATCGCGCCCTGCCCGGTGCTGGTGGTCCCGGGGCGGTAGCCGCGGTCGGGTCGCCGTCGGCCGCTGAGCTCAGCCCAGGAAGCCGCGGATCAGGTTGGCCGTGGCGTCGACGTGGGCTTCCATGAGCTGGCGGGCGCGGGTGGCGTGACCGCGCTGGATCGCGCGTACGAGCGCCAGGTGCTGCTTGTCGGAGTGCTTCACCGATGCCTCCACGATCGGGAAGGCGCCCAGCAGGTTGCTGAGCTGCGTCTGCAGCCTGGCCACCGCGTCGACCAGGGATGGCGAGCCGCTCAGCTCCGCGATCGCCAGATGAAGGCGCAGGTCCTGGGCGCGGTAGTCGGTCAGGGATGCCGTGGCGGCGTTCTGGGCCAGCGTGGTCAGGTGCGACACGTCCACCTCGGCGGCCCGTTCGGATGCGAGCTGCGCCGCGGACGGCTCGAGCGCCCGCCGGAACTGGAGCGTGTCGGCGAGCTCGTCGCCCATCGCCCGCACCGCCCGCTTGGCCGAGCGTGCCGAAGCCGGTGAGCCGTTGCGCCGGGTCACATAAGCGCCGCCATTCCGGCCCCGCCGGGACTCGATGTATCCCGCCTGCTCGAGCGCGCGCAGCGCCTCACGAAGGGTGACGCGGCTGATGCCGAGCTGCGGCGCGAGCGCCCGTTCGGGTGGGAAGCGATCCCCGGGCGGCACCACACCCAGCTTGATCGCGTGAGCCAGGCGCTCGACCGTCTCCTCGAACGTGTTCCTCGCCGCGACCGGACGGAAGATCAGCTTGTCGAGTTCGGGTCCCGCGACCGCAGCCATTGCACGGCCAGCGTACCACCATGGTAATTGGTCACGTCATAGGCCTTTTCGCGTTCTGGCCTGCCGCGACGCAGGTCGCGCGGCGCTCATTCGGAGGTCATCATCGAGAGCACGCGGCGCAGCGCCTTGTACGCGGTCTCTCCTCTTCGCTGCTCCACGACCTCGCGCCGCACCCGACCCAGATATGCCTCAGTCGATCCGTCGCCGCGCACGTCGACGCCGGCCCGGACGCTGGGGACCATCCGCTCGGGACCGGCGAGCTCGAGCCGCGCTGACACCTGGGCCGAGGGCTCGAAGCGCTGGATCTTCGCGTCGATCGGCTTGTTCGGAACCTCGCGCGCCAGCTCCTGGGCGCGGCGCTCGAGCGCGTCGAGGGCCGCGTCGAGCTGAGCGAGCCTGGTCCGTTCCACGCGCGGCCCGGTGCGGACGGTCAACTTCCACGGCACGGCGCGATCATTGCAGGCGGGAGCGGCTTGGGTGCTCGGCCTCGCGGGCCCTAGGCCGCGAGCTCGACGTCGATCTCGTCGAGCGCGCCGAGGTGGCGCTCGACGGCGACCTTCGCCCCGTCGCCGTGAGGAACCATTCCTCCCGCTGCCAGCCGGCGGACCAGGCGGTGAGCGGCCACGTTGTCGGCGAGCATCGTCGCGGTGAAGCGCTTGATGCCGTGCTCGCGGGCGGCCTGCGCCAGTCGCTCGAGCAGCTCGGCGGCAAGGCCCTCGCGCTGGTGCGGATCTCCGACGACGATCGCGAACTCGGCCGCCTCGGGATGCTCGAGCAGCCGGATGTAGCGCCCGACGGCGAGGATCGACTGTGGGCCCCGGGCGGGGGTGGCCACCAGCGCGTGATGATCGGATCCGTCGAGCTGCGTCAGGTAGCGCGCCTCAGCGGTGCTGAGACGCGGCTTGCCCGACATGAAGCGGCGGTACTTGCTCTCGGGCGACAGGCGCTCGTATGCCGCCTGAAGTTCAGGGGCATCGTCAGGCCGAATCGGCCGGATCGCGACCTCCCTGCCACTGCGCAGTCGTACGGGTTCCATGGCGCCAGCTTACTGTGCGTAAGCTCGCGGCCGAGTGCCGCCCGTCACACATCGGGTTAGGAACGCTTGTCGATCGGCACGTAGTCGAGGCCGCGGCCGCCGGTGTAGATCTGCCGGGGGCGGGCGATCTTCTGCTCGGAGTCGTCGATCATCTCGAGCCACTGGGCGATCCAGCCGCTCGTCCGCCCAATCGCGAACAGCACCGGGAACATCTCCACCGGCATGCCCAGCGCTTCGTAGATCAGCCCGGAGTAGAAGTCGACGTTGGGGTAGAGCTTGCGTGAGACGAAGTAGTCGTCCTCGAGGGCGATCTTCTCCAGCTCGACGGCGATGTCGAGCAGGGGGTTGCGGCCGGTGACGTCGAACACCTCGTCGCATGCCTTCTTGATGATCTTCGCCCGGGGGTCGAAGTTCTTGTAGACCCGATGGCCGAAGCCCATCAGCCGCTCGTTGCCGGCCTTCACGCCCTCGATGAAGCCGGGCACGTTCTCCTTGGTCTCGATCCGGCGCAGCATTCGCAGCACCGCCTCGTTGGCGCCGCCGTGGAGCGGGCCATACAGCGCCGCCACCCCGGCCGCCACCGACGAATAGGGATCGACCTGCGAGGAGCCGACGCTGCGCACGGCGCTCGTGGAGCAGTTCTGCTCGTGGTCGGCGTGAAGGATGAAGAGCACATCGAGGGCGTGCTCGAGCCGGGGATCGGGCCCGTACTTGAGCTCGGTCATCCGGTAGATCATGCCCAGGAAGTTGCCGGCATACGAGAGGTCGTTGTCCGGGTACACATAGGGCATGCCGCGGTTGTGGCGGTAGGAGAAGGCCGCCAGCGTGGGCATCTTGGCGATCAGGCGGATGACCTGCATGTAGCGGGACTCCTCGTCCTTGATCGCGTTCGCCTCCGGGTAGAAGGTGGACAGCGCGCCGACCGAGGCGAGCAGCATGCCCATCGGATGAGCGTCGTACCGGAAGCCCTGCATGAACTCCTTGACGTTCTCGTGCACGAAGGTGTGGATCGTGATCTCGTGCGTCCACTCGTCGAGCCGCGCCTGGGTCGGGAGTGAGCCGTGGATCAGGAGATAGGCGACCTCGAGGTAGCTGGAGCGCTCGGCCAGCTGCTCGATCGGGTAGCCGCGGTACTCGAGGATCCCCCTGTCCCCGTCGATGTAGGTGACCGCCGAGCGACACGACGCCGTGTTCATGAACGCCGGGTCGTAGGTCATCAGACCGAAGTCGTCCTCGCCGGTCTTGATCTTCCGCAGCTCGAGAGCCCGGATCGTGCCGTCCTCGATCGGGATCTCGTACGTCTGGCCGGTTCGGTTGTCGGTGACCGTGAGGGTCTCGTTCGAAGCGGTTGCTCCGGCGCCATCGGCACCGGGTTGTGTTTCGGTGCTCATCGCACTCCTTTCGCGCAGTTCACTGCACCGAGACTCTAATACCCGGCTCGCGCCGGCGGGACCGGCCGCGGGTCAGTTGCTGGTGGCGACGGCCGTAGCCATCGCTGCGGCCATCAGCACGAAGCTGATCCCGATCACCGCTCGCTCGCCGCCCGCACCGGTGGGGAAGCTGGGCCGGGTCAGGCCAATGCCGGCCAGGATCACTGCCCACAAGGCCAGCGCCCCCCCCACGAGGTAGAACGGGGCCTTCGAAGGCTCGGCGACGGCTAGCAGGCTCAGCACGGGCGCGAGCCTATCCGATTCGGCGGGCATCTGGCGCGCCCTGGTAGCGGCTCTCGGTGGCGGCGCGCTGACCCTGATAGTGACTGCCGAGCTCAGGACTCCCGTACGGTCGCAGCGCGGGCCGATCGAGGGCCATGAACGAGAGCTGGGCGATCAGCAACCCTGGGTACAGCTTGATCGGCACCCGGGTGAGGTTGTTCAGCTCGAGTGTCAGCGTGCCCTTCCATCCCGGGTCGCAGAACCCGGCGGTGGCGTGCACGATCAGCCCCAGTCGCCCGAGCGAGCTCTTGCCCTCGATCCGGGCCACGATGTCGTCCGGCAGCTCCACCCACTCCAGGGTCCGGCCGAGGCAGAACTCGCCCGGATGGATCACGAAGGACTCATCGGCGGGGACCATGACCTCCTCGGTCAGATTCTCGGGAGGCCGGCGGAGGTCGATCGCCGACGCGCGATGGTTGTGAAAGACGCGAAACGAGCCGCCGAGACGGAGATCGATGCTGGCCGGCTGCACCAGGCTCGGATCCCACGGATCGATGCGGATCCGCCCCTCCTGCGCCAGCCGCAGGATCGTTCCGTCGGAGAGCACCGATGCCAGAGAGCCGTCCATGGGCCGCAAGTCTGTCACCCGGCGCGGATCCGAGTCCGCGCGAGATCAGTGCCCGAGCGTCCGAGCCCGGGCCTTGATGGTCCGAACGCGGGCCGGGGAGGGCGGCGCCGGATCACCATGCGGGCCGCGGCGCGGATGGCGTGGGAAGGGCTTGCGAGGATGGTCACGGTGGCGCTTGATGCCGCCGTCGTCGTCGGAGTTCGGGAGCTGCTCGGGCTCCTGCTTCACCGCCCACCAGACGAGATAGATCAGCGCAGCAAGCGGAATCTTGAGCGCCAGCATCAGCCACAGAAATCCCCAGGTCACGTCGGGCCGATCCTACCCGGAGAGGCGCGGAATGTCACGGGTACCCCCGCAGATGTCAGGAGGGAGGGTCACGCCGCGTCCGGACGGGCGTCAACCGCGCAGCAGGAGGGGCTTCTCGCTGAAGCTGGTGATCCGGCGCAGCTCGCCGACGCGCTCGCCGATCTCCCCGGCCGTCAGGCGAGCCACGCGCTCGACGCCGAATTCCTCGACGTTGAACGAGGCCAGCGCCGTGCCGTAAGCCATGGCTCGGCACAGGAGCTCGTGATCGAGCTCCGCGTCGGGGTGGGCCGCGACGTAGCCGACGAATCCGCCCGCGAAGCTGTCGCCGGCGCCGGTCGGGTCCACGATCGTCTCGAGCGGGAAGGCGGGGAGCCCGAAGAAGCCCTCGTCGGTGATCATCGCGGAGCCGTACTCGCCCTGTTTGGCCACCACCACGCGCGGGCCCCATTCGCGGATCTTGCGGGCGGCACGGACGAGATTCGGCTCGCGCGTCAGCTGCCGCAGCTCGGCGTCGTTGAGCAGCAGGCAGTCGACGCCGGCGATCGTCTCGATCAGAGAATCCCGGGCGGTCTCGATCCACAGGTTCATCGAGTCCAGCGCGACGAACCGCGCGCCCTCGCACTGCGCCCTGACCTCGCGCTGCAGGTCGGGCTGGATGTTGGCCAGGAACAGCACGTCGGTCGAGCGCGACTCGAGTGACAGCTTGGGCTCGAAGTCCGCGAATACGTTAAGCTGGGTGTCGAGCGTGTCGCGGTCATTGAGGTCCCAGCCGTAGGCCCCGCGCCAGAAAAACGTCCGACCGCCCTCGATGTGCTCGATGTCCTCGGTGCGCACTTCTCGTCCCTCCAGCACGGCGTACTCGTCGGGGCCGAAGTCGTCGCCGACCGGACCGACGACGTGCACATCGTCGAAGAACGAGGCCGCCAGGGAGAAGTGCACCGCTGAGCCGCCGAGCATCCGCTCGCGGCTGCCGAACGGGGTGGTCACGGCATCAAAGGCGATGGAACCGACAACGGTCACGGACATGAGGCGGGCAAGCCTAGCGTGGGAGGCCCAGGGCCGGTGCCGGGAGCCGGTCCGGGCCCGGCAGGACTCCTGGAGCCCGCTCGGGTTCGATGACTGAAATCGGTCCTGCCGGGGCATGCTGTGTGGCACGGCGGATACGGCGCCACCGGCGCGGACCGCGCCATCAGCGAGCTCGGGAGGCATCATGAAAGCAGGACGGCTCATCACCCGGGTGGCCATCGGCGGCCTGTTCATCGGCCACGGCACCCAGAAGTTGTTCGGCTGGTTCGACGGGCCCGGCCTCGAGGGAGCGTCGAAGATGATGGAGTCGCTGGGCCTGCGGCCCGGACGGCGAAACGCCACCGCAGCCAGCGTGGCCGAGGCGGGCGGCGGGGCGATGATCGTGGCCGGAGCGCTCACCCCACTGGCGGCCGCGGCCTTGATCGGGACGATGGTCACCGCCATCCGCACCGTCCATCTCAAGAACGGCTTCTGGGCGGCGAAGGGCGGTTACGAGTTCAACCTGGCCCTGATCGCCGCCCTGCTGGCGCTGGTCGACGGCGGACCAGGAGAGCTGTCCGTCGACGGAGCCCTGGGCATCCACGACACGGGCGGCGGCTGGGCGCTGTTCGCGCTCGCCGCCGGCGCGGCGGGATCGACCGCCGTGATCGGGCTCGGGCGACGGGCCGAAGCCGAGGCCGAAGCCAAGACCGAGGCCGAGGTCGCCGCGCCTGCGCAGGCTGAGGTCTGAGTGACGGCTTAGGCCGAAGTTCCCCCTGTAGTCAGTCCGTTTGAAGCCGGGATCCTGGAGTTGCGGGGATTCCGGCCTTTTTGCTGATCCTGAGTGTACCCACTACTACCCGGTCGACAAATGCGGTATTGTCCAGATATGGGAAGGCCAGCCAGGCAGAGCGGTGCGATGCATGTGAGCACGACTACCCGC
>JADGPN010000328.1 GCA_017882465.1 Solirubrobacteraceae bacterium | reverse complement strand
CGAGCGCGGCGCCCGCTTCCTTGCTGTCGGAGCGGAGCTTCTCAGCGACGATGTAGTGCCCGCCGCCACGTTGCAGGTAGCGGCGGTTGCGCTCGGAGCTGAAGCCGCGGTCGAGCACCCAGATCACGCGCGAGAGGTTCCAACCGCGCAAGTCATCGCGGACCTTGCGGATGATCACCTGATCGGAGCTGTTGCCAGGGAACGTCCACACCCTCACCGGGATCCCCGTGCGGGTGACTGCCATCCCGAGCACCACCTGCGGCAGGTCAGGCCGGTGATCCTTGCTGTGCTTGCTGTAGCGCCGTCGGCCTGACTCCTGGAGCGAGCGCTCGCCAGCGTGCTGCACGTCGTCCTCGTCTTGCTCGTCCTCGCTGTTCTGCTCGCCCTCCTCCGCGCGCTGCTGATCCTCCCCGTCCTTGTCCTCACTGTCACTCTCGTCGTCGGCTTCTTGCAGCTCTTCGGGCAGCCGGTCGGTCTCCCAGTAGGTCGAGGAGGTGTCAAAGAACAACAGGTCGACCTCGAGGTCAAGCAGGTTCGCGACGGTGAAGAACACCCGCTCCTGCAGCGCCTCAAGCGCCGCGTACAGGAAGTCCATCGCCCGATAGCACGCGTCATCGGACACCTCGGATAGCCCCTCGATGAACGCCCGCTCGGCCACCCAGCCGCAGCCGGCGAGCTTCGACAGCGGCTTGACCGACAAGCGGTTTGCGACCATCGCGAAGATCGCCCGCTCCACCGCCTGGGCCTCGAGGCGACGGCTATCGGCCGCCTCGATGATCGCCTGGCCGATCCCGAGACGCTCCCACAGCCGGTCGGCCAGCCACGAGGAGCCCATCGAGCGCGAGTCAAGCAGCGACACCTCGCCCGAGGCTGTCGCCGCGATCGCCTGCTCGGGGTCAAGGAAGCGACTGATCGAGCGCACCAGCCGCGCCAGCGCCTCGCGGTCGACCTGATCGGCACGGCCGAAGCGGTGGATGATCCGCGCCCGCGGCACACCCGTCACCGGGTCGCGCTCGTTCTGCGCCAGCGCCAGGTACGAGACGCTGCTTCCGTCCGTGTTGCGCCGCTTCGTCTCGCGCAGGTACATGTGCCTACACGATACGCGCTCCTACGGACGAATACGCCGAGGATTGACGTAGGCGTGTGCCTACAGGCTTTCGCCGTCGGCGACGACCTCATGCAGCGATTTGCAGGCAAAACGCGCGCTGGGACCCGCGAATATGCCTACGAGCTGCGGAAGTCCGGTTTTCCGTTGAGCCGGCCGTGTCGGAATCTAGGCGCCGCCCGCCGGCGTTCATCATCCCAATCGGATGAATAGCCGGAGTCGGACCTTCCCGCCTTGACGGCGCCCCGAGAAGCCGATAGCCGGTATCGGGTGGATCCGCTTCGCCTGCGACGGATGACGGCCGGGGAGTTCGTGGCATTTCGCGCCGAGATGATCCGCGAGTATGCCTCCGACAGGTTCGCGCCGGGAGCTGGGGTGAGGAGGCCGAGGAGCTGGCGGCCAAGCAGACCGACGACCTCCTGCCCGACGGCGCCGAGACGCCGGGCATGCTCGTGCTGGCGGCCGAGAATGCAGCGGGCGCCGTGGTGGGGCGCGTGTGGGTGGCGCTGCAATGGCCCGGCAAGATCGGCGCCTGGATCTGCCAGATCGAGGTCGTCGCGGAGCAGCGCGGCAAGGGGTATGGCCGCGCTCTGCTGCGGGCCGCCGAGGAGGCGACCGCGGCCGAGGGAGTCGAGGCGATCGGGCTGAACGTGTTCGGGGAGAACACGGTGGCCCGAAGCCTCTACGCGTCCTCTGGCCACGAGATCACCTCGCTGCAGATGCGCAAGCAGTTGCGCGCCGGTCACACGGTCTCCCCGCCGGAGCCGTAGGGTCCCGGGCCATGAGCAGGCGTGAGATTCACTCGTGGCTGATGGACATGGACGGCGTGCTCGTGCGCGAGGAGCACCTGGTGCCCGGGGCCGATCGGTTCATCGGCCGCCTGCGTGAGCTCGGCACGCCGTTCCTCGTGCTGACGAACAACTCGATCTACACGCGCCGGGATCTCGCGGCCCGCCTCCAGGCGTCGGGCCTCGAGGTCCCGGAGGAGTCGATCTGGACCTCGGCCCTGGCCACCAGCCGCTTCCTCGAGGATCAGCGACCCGGTGGCTCCGCGTTCGTGATCGGTGAGGCCGGCCTCACGACCGCGCTGCACCAGGCCGGCTACACGCTCACCGAGCGCCACCCCGACTACGTCGTCCTGGGTGAGACCCGCACCTACAGCTTCGAGCGGATCACGCACGCGATCCGGCTCGTGGCCGGCGGCGCGCGATTCATCGCCACCAACCCCGACGCGACCGGGCCCACCCCGGATGGCCCACTGCCGGCCACCGGCTCGGTGGCGGCCCTGATCAGTCGCGCGACCGGCGTCGAGCCCTACTTCGTCGGCAAGCCCAACCCGCTCATGATGCGCTCCGCGCTGAACGCCATCGACGCCCACTCGGAGACGACGGCGATGATCGGCGATCGCATGGACACCGACATCGTCTCCGGCCTCGAGGCAGGCCTCGAGACGATCCTGGTGCTCACCGGGGTGACTTCGCGCGATCAGGCCGAGCGCCACCCCTTCCTCCCCTCGCGAATCGTCGACTCGGTCGCCGACCTCATCGACGATCTCGACTGAGCTCGCGGGCCTATTGGCCTGACAGGCCAGCCGTGGGCCGCCTCGTTGGCGGGCCTGTTGATCCATCAACTACCTGCGGTATCATTGACCCATGGCGGTCAGCACTGCCACCAGCCTCGAAGGCGCCGAGCTCGAGGCCTGGCGCAATTACCTTCAGAGCCACGCTTCGATCGTGCGCGAGCTCGATGCGGACCTCACGAGCGAGCACGGGCTGACCACGCGCGATTACGAGGTGATGCTGTACCTGTTCCAGGCGCCGGATCGGCAGCTGGCCATGTCCGTGCTCGCACAGAGCACGATGCTCACGCGGTCGGGGATCACCAGGCTGGTCGACGGCCTCGTTGACGGCGGGATGATCGAGCGCGTCGCCTGCCCGAGCGACGCCCGGGTGTCCTACGCGCGGTTGACCGATGCCGGCTACGAGAAGATGCGCGCCGCGGGCGCCAGCCACATCGCCAGCATCCGGCGCCTGTTCCTCGAGCATTTCTCCGTTGCGGAGATCGATGTGCTCGCGTCGCTGCTGAGCCGCCTCCCCGGCGCCCGAACCGGCGGCAGCTGCACGGTCGAATAACGCGCGCTTGGGTCGGGTCGACGCCGTGGTATTGACGACGCACGTGTCCTCGTGATACTTGAGTCCACAAGCTTTCTCTGCTAGACTTGTTGCAACATCAACGACTTTGAAACAGGAATCATCATGAACGTCACCAGCGCCGGCAGCCCTCCCCGGCAGGCCCTCCATCCCGACACCAGCGTCGGCGCGGTCCACCTCACGGTCTCCGATCTGGCGCGGTCGCGCTACTTCTACGAGCGGGCGATCGGCCTGAGCTCGACCGAGGGCGACGACGGCGCCCTCACTCTGGGCGTGGAGGGCGAACCGGCACTGCTGGAGCTGCGCGCCGACCGCTCGGCGCCGGCGCTGAACCGGCGCGCGACCGGCCTCTATCACCTGGCGATCCTGGTCTCCTCGCGACACGATCTCGCGCTCGCCCTCCGGCGTCTGGCCGAGGCTCGCTGGCCGCTCGACGGAGCATCCGATCACCTCGTCTCCGAAGCCCTCTATCTGTCCGACCCCGACGGCAACGGAATCGAGATCTACCGTGACCGGCCGCGCGAGGAGTGGCGTTGGGACGGCGACGGCAACCTCCAGATGGCCACGCTGCCGCTCGACCTCGACGGCGTGATCGGCGAGCTTCAGGGTCCCGACGACCACGCCGACCGCGCGCCCGCCGGCACCCGCATCGGCCACGTCCACCTTCAGGTCGCCGACCTGGCCCAGACGGAGGTCTTCTACTCCGGCGCACTCGGATTCGACGTCGTCGTCCGCGGCTATCCGGGCGCGCTGTTCGTCTCGGCCGGCGGCTACCACCACCACATCGGGCTGAACACGTGGCACAGCGCCGGCTCCCGCCCCGCCGCCCCCGGCTCGATCGGACTGCGCTCGTTCGAGGTGGTCCTACCGTCACTCGAGGAGCTCGAGCGGACCCTCCAGCGCCTTACCGACGCGGGCGTCGAGTTCGAGCGCCACGACGGCAGCGCGCTGGTCCGCGACCCCTCGGGCAACGGCCTCCTGCTCACCACCCGCTGAGGGCGCAGGCTCCCGGCAACCCGTACCTCTCCCCCGCGCCGCTACATTTCACGTCCCTGGGCGACGTGGCGGAGTGGCTACGCAGCGGCCTGCAAAGCCGTCTACACCGGTTCGATTCCGGTCGTCGCCTCTGAGTGGATGTCCTGCAAACAAGCGGGTTTTATCGGAGGCGGGTTCATTCGCCCGGCTCAGAATCGGCCAAGGCTCCCCAAGGGCTCCCCACGGATGGGCTACGCCGCGGCGCTGCGGATGCTCACAATCTTGTTGATCGGCGCGTCGCTATTCCAGAGCCGGGACAGCTTGGCGGCGGCGTCGGGATCCGGCGCGTAGTGCAGATAACGCTCGGTCGTGGTGATGTGGCGGTGGCCCATCATCCGCTGGACCTCGTAGATGTTGAACGCGCGGATCGCCTGCGTTCCGAACGAGTGGCGCAGATCGTGGAACCTCAGGACCGGGAGGCCAGCGCGCTTGGCCGCGCTCAGGAACCGGCGGTAGAGGCTGACGCCGCAGATCGGCTCGCCGGGTTTCATGTCGTGCTCGAACACGAGCTCGTCGCCGGCGCGGCCCTGGCAGTACGGCAGCAGAACGGCGCGGACATTCGCACTCATCGGCACCGAACGGACCCGGCGGCCCTTGTTGCCTGCGGGACCCCCT
>JADGPN010000327.1 GCA_017882465.1 Solirubrobacteraceae bacterium | reverse complement strand
CGGACGTCGTCGAGCGGAACGGCGAGCTGCGCCGGGGTCTCCCTGTTGCCGGCGAGCAGCGCGGTCAGCGTCATCTGGCGGTAGATCGGCGTGAACACGCGGCGGTACTGCGAATAGCGGGCCGCCTGGGAGAGCGCGATGGAGCGCTCGACGGGATCGATGGCAAAGCTCGAGAGGGTGGTCGTCTGACCGCTGACCGTCGGGTAGACGTAGAAGCAGTCGATGGCCGGGTGCGTGAGCCGCTTCGGATGCTGGACGGACAGCTGTGCGCCGGTCGGCGAGTACACGGTCGTCGAGAGCCCGGGTGTGCACGGGTCCGGAGAGGCACCCGGCAAGCACAACCAGGTCGTCTTGGCCGAGGCCGCGGATGCCCCGGCGGCAAACACGACCACGGCCGTGATCAGGGCCGGAAGGAGTCGAGAGATCGAACGCACGGGCCGCAATCTATCCCTCTGCCACGCATCGACACTCGACGCCCCCGGGCCACCGGAGGCCCTGACCATCGGGGCCGTGCCCGAGATGCTCCAGACGCCGACATCGGCGTCGAATGATCGACGACGGAAGCGTGGCCGAGCAGGCGCGCGCGATCCTCCCTGAAGGACTCGACACCGCGCTCGAGCTCATCGGTACGCCCACACTGCCTGACACCCTCCGCGCCACCCGGGTTCACGGGGTCGTGTGCTTCACCGGGATGCTGTCCAGCCAATGGACCGTGCGCGACTTCTACCCGATCGAGTACCTCCCGCGCGGCGTACGCCTGACCGCCTACGGCGGCGAGGCCGGCGACCTGCCGGCACGAGTGCTGCAGGAGTTCCTCGACGCTGTCGCCGCCAGCCGAGCCGTCGTACCCTCAGCGCCGAGGTCGATCACACTCCGCAGACGATGCGCCGATCCTTACTCTCGCTGGTGCTGTCCGTGGCTGTGCTGCCGGTCGGCTGGCCGCATCACCTTGCGCTGGGGCTCAGCGAATCGCCGGGCGACGCGAACCGGATCGCTCACAGCGCGCCGCTCGATCTACGGTACCAGTACCTCGCCGGCGGGGTGAACACGGGAGCGGGCTGGGCGAGCTGGAATCCGAACGGGAGCTTTGCATCGATGTACGTTAGCGAGTCGATCGCCCAGCACATGATCCCGGTGCTGACGTACTACCAGCTACCGGCCGAAGGAGCGGCACGTCGGCCTGCAAGACGACGACGGGCGACTCGTGGCATCGACCGGAATGCTCGTCGTCGAGGCTGAGGTCGCCGGCTGCCGGTTCCCGGTCGTGGGGTTCGGTGGCGTGATCGTGAACGAGCGTCACCGTGGTCGAGGCTTGGCGCGCGAGGTCGTGCAAGCTGCGTTGGCGAAGGCGCAAACCCTCGGCGCAGCGTTCGTCATCCTGTTCTGCCACGAGGACCGATCCGGGCTGTATCGCAAGCTCGGGTTCACCGAGGTCCGCTCGGACGTCCTCGTCGTCCAACCCGATGGCCTCGCCGGGATGCCACAACACACCATGTGGCGCGCCCTGAGTCCGGGCGCAACGTGGCCAAGCGGCCGCCTCGTGGTCCACAGCCTGCCTTTCTGAGGCTCGCGTCCAGCCAGAACGGACGACTGCCTTCACGTCAGGCCGGCGGCCAGGTGCCCAGAGGCCGGCCGATCTCCCATTCGTGGCCGAATGGATCGACGATCCGGCCAAGGCACCAGCCGTGCTCGTCGCCGACCGGAGCGGTCTCGGTGGCGCCGGCTGCGAGTGCCTGCTGGACCGCCTGCTCGGGCTCCTCGACGACGAGGAGCGTCCGGCTCGTTGCGCCGTCCATCGTCTGGGGGCTGAAGCGCTTCATGGACGAATTCGCCGTCGCGACCCAGAATGCGGCACCGCCAACGCTCAGCTGCGCCACGATGTCGTTCCCGGCGCCGACCTGGTGCACAATGGTTGCGCCAAACGCGGCCTGATAGAAGGCGACTGCCGCACCAGCGCGATCAACCCACAGCTCAGGCTGAATGCTCGTCATCGTGGCCGCGGCTGGTCAGCAGGCCTGGGCACGTGCTCAGGCCAACTGCGGCCGGCGTCCGGCCACCTGATGGATGCGGGCCTGGTAGAAGATCGTGGCGGGTCCCGACACGCGCCACAGCCTACGCGCTCGTTGTCCGAGCTCCCCTTGCGGCGTCGATTCAACGAATGGCAGGAAACCCCACGATGGACGCGGCGCGGCGCTAGCTCTGTGCGTGGGGGTCCCCGCTCGCGGTGACGCGACGCAGCTCCAGCTCCCGACCGTGGGGCAGATGAGAACGGCTTGGCCTGCCGGGAAGCCGCGTCCCCCTCAGCGCGCGAGCACAGCCGCCAGGGCGCCACGAAGAGACTCAGCCGGGTCCGGAGGGGCCGCGCGAGCGCGCCACGCCACGAAGGCGTCGAGGCGTACCAGAACGGCACCACCGGACTCGATGCCATACAGCTCTTCGCACCGTCCGCCCGTCAGGAGCGCGTGAGCGGCGAGCGGGACGCGCTTTGCGGACTCCCGCTCCAGATCGACGCGCTCTCCCCCAACAAGGTTGCGATGCATGATCCACTCGTTCGCGGCGTCGAGCGTGACCAGCGCCCCGATCAGCTCCGGGGTCAAGATCGCATAGGACCATGCGGGGCGCTCGGCGAGGAGTGGGCCCAGCGGCGCGCCGAGGAACCGTCCGCCACCATCCCGACGCGGCTGGTTATCGCTGAGAGCAGTCGCGTGTGCCGCCTCGCTCGTCTCCGCACGAAGTGCCCTGCTTTGCCGCTCGACGAGCCGCCGGCCTCATCGCTGCTTCCGCGACCGGCAGCCCGAAAGCAGGCACGCGCGACGGCAACCCATGCAGCGGCGACAGGGAAGTGGCCGGCGACGGCACCGGGAGCACCGTCGGTGTGCGCGGCCACGAATCAGGGAGCCTGCGATCGCCGGACGTCAACGCGAACCGGCGTGTGTTGCGGGAGTCGCGGTTCGTCTCGAAGCAGGGAAGACCGCGGCGACGGCGAGATGCCTGCCTCGCCAGCAAAGGGGGGATACTTCAGGGGTGGGTGCCGGCTTCGATGGGATCGCGCTGTCCGAGCTGATTGGTGCTTTGTCCTGCGCGTTGGACATTGCTGAGGGTGAACCGCCGGGGCATGCGTCGCGCTCGTGTTTGATCGGCATGCGTCTCGCGGACGAGTTGGGGCTCGGGGCAGCAGCGCGGTCGGATCTGTTCTACGCGCTGTTACTCAAGGACGCTGGGTGCTCGGCCAACTCGGCGCACCTTGCGGCGTTGTTCGGTGCTGATGACCAAGTCGCCAAGCGGACGTCTAAGTTGGTGGACTGGTCGCGGCCGTTGTCGGCGTTCCTGTGGTCGGTGAGGACCGTGGCGCCGGGCGGGTCGCTGGCCGCGCGGACCGAGCGCTTGTGGGCGATCCGCAACGAGGGCGAGGTGACTAGGTCGTTGATGCAGGCGCGCTGCGACCGCGGCGCCGAGATCGCCCGCAAGCTTGGGTTCTCCGAAGAGACGGCAGAGGCGATTCGTGGGTTGGACGAGCACTGGGACGGCCGCGGCCAGCCGCGGGGTCTCAGTGGCGTGGAGATCCCGTTGGCGGCCAGGGTTCTGTGCCTGGCGCAGACGGTGGAGGTCTTCCACTTCACGCGTGGCGTCCGTGCGGCGTGCCGGGTGGCAGCGAGGCGCAGCGGGCAGTGGTTCGATCCCCAGCTCGTCGAGGCCCTTGTCTCCTTCCGCGCCGACGCGAGCTTCTGGGCATCGCTGGCCGACCCGGACGTATCCGCGGTCGAGCCGCCCAATCGGGTGCTGATCGCCGACGAGAACCGGCTGGATCGGATCACTGAAGCGTTTGCCGAAGTGATCGACGCGAAGTCGCCATGGTCCCATGAGCACTGCGATCGCGTCTACGCGATTGCGATGGGCATGGGCACGCATCTGGGTTTCGACGGGGTGGCCCTGCGCGATCTTGGTCGTGCGGCGCGGTTGCACGACATCGGCATGCTGTCGATCTCCAATCGGATTCTCGACAAGCCCGGGCCGCTCACCCGGGCGGAGTTCGCCAGGGTCAAGGAACATCCGCTCTTGACTGAACGGATTATCGAGCGGGTTTCAAGCTGGGGTGCGCTCGCGCGGCTCGCGAGTGCACATCACGAACGCCTCGACGGCCGCGGCTATCCGCGCGGGTTAGCAGCAGACGAGCTGACCATGCCGATGCGAGTGCTCGCCGTCGCCGACGTATACGCGGCACTTACCGCCGACCGTCCCGACCGCCCTGCGTGCACTTCTGACCGCGCCCTGGAGCTGACGCGCGCCGACGTGCCGCGGAGCCTCGACCGCGACGCATTCGCTGCACTCGAAACCCTTGTCGGTGACCGCGACGCTAGCCTCGAGCCGAGCCCCTAACCTAGGCGAGAACGAGTCCACCTCGGGGCAAGCCGTGTCATCACGTCCTGCTGTCGCCGGCTGGCCAGATGACATTGAGGACGCACTCGGCCCAGTCGTGCGGTGTCTGATCGCCGCTGAGATAGCGAGCGTAGAAGGACCCGATCAGCATGTTGCTGGCGGCCTGGACGTCTAGCTCGGCCGGGAGCTCTCCTGAGCTGATCGCGTCGGACAGTGCTCGGCAAAGCATGGCTCGTCGCGGTGCCACGAGGCGTTTTCGGAAGCGCTCGAGCAGTTCGGGGTTGCGGTGCTCCTCGGCGAGGATCGAGCCAAGGGTGGCCATGGCTCGTGGCCGCTGGAGATTTCGCTGGAGGTTCTGGAGGATCGCAAGGGCGTCGTTGCGTGGGCCAGCGGTGCTGGCGGGAAGCGCTTCGATGCGAAGCGAATCGACGACCGCTGCGGCCAGCGCCGGCTACGCGATCCCGATCTCGACGGCGGTGGCCATCGCCGGGCAGATCGATTCCGGCCAGGCATCCGCGACCGTCACGATCGGGATCG
>JADGPN010000326.1 GCA_017882465.1 Solirubrobacteraceae bacterium | reverse complement strand
GCGCCGCCGGCGTTGACCGGGCGTTTCCTTGCCGCGGTCGCCCTTGCTGAGCACGTTCACGGACACGAGCGTCGCACCGGCACCGATATCCCATATCTGGCGCACCTGTTGGTCGTTACGGGGTTGGTCCTCGAGGACGGCGGGGACGAGGACCAGGCGATCGCGGCGATGCTGCGCGACGCGGTCGAGGACGGCGGCGGCCGCGCGATGCTCGATCGGATCGCCGGCAGCTTCGGCCCGCGGGTCGCCGAGATCGTCGAGGGTTGCTCTGACTCGGTCGACGTCGACCCGACTGAGAGCTGGATCGAGCGGAAGCGTCGGTATCTCGCGCACCTGCCCGAGGTGAGCGACGGTGCGATCCTGCGCGTCGCGCTCGCCGACAAGGTTCACAACGCCCGCTCGATCGTCCGCGACTATCGCGAAGAAGGGCAGGCGCTGTGGGAGCGGTTCACCCACAAGACCGCCCGCGACCAGCTCTGGTACTACGGCGGCCTGCTCACATTCTTCGAGCACCGCCGGCCCGGACCGCTCACGCAGGACCTGAGACGCGCCGTCGGCGAGCTCGCCTGGCTGGTCGCGAGCGACGACGCCTGCACGGGCGACGAGACGATCCAACTGCTGGAGGCATTCGATGTGACCGCGCTCTCACTTGGCGGAGAGTTCGAGCCGAGCGACGTGATCAATTGGCTGATCGAACAAGCCGAGACGGAGGGGCGCGATCGATGGCCACGCGAGCAGATCTCTCAACACGGCAAGCCCAACGCTGCTGCACTCGGGCAGCTCGACGCCGCGGTCGAACGTCACTCACAACTCTGGCGCAATGAGCTGGTATCGGCCATCACACCCACCGCTGGCAGGCGGGTCGAGCGAGGCGACGAGCGTGAAACCGCGGGCGCAGGCTGATGCAAGAGCGCGAGGTGAAGCTCTCAGCCAGCGACCGGTTCGAGCTCCCAGACCTCGACGGACTGCTTGCCGGTGTCGCGGCAACCGCGAGAGAGGATGAGCGGCTCTCGACCACCTACCTGGACAGCGACGATTACCGTCTGGCTCGCTGGGGGCTTAGCTTCCGCCACCGGGCGGGTCAGGGCTGGACGGTGAAGCTTCCAGGCGAAGAGTCCGGTGCGCTACTCGTCTGCGACGAGATCGTGTTCAAAGGCGGCCTTCGCCAGCCGCCCCGGGAGGCAGTTGATCTCGTGACCGGGTATCTCCGCAAGGCTGAGCTGCGGCCGCAGGTTCGGCTGCGCACGCTCCGGCGAGGCGTCCTGCTGCACGACGGGCACGGTCGGCTCGTTGCGGATGTCGTCGATGACGCCGTGTCCGTTCTGCGCGGGCGGCGCGTCGCGACCGGCTTTCGTGAACTCGAGGTGGAAACAACGCCGCACACACCACCTGGGCTGCTCGACGCGATCATCGATCGGCTACGCGCCGCCGGTGCGGGCGCGCCCGACCCGACACCAAAGTACCTGCGGGCGATCGGCGGACCCGAAGCCGCGCCGCCCGAGATCGTGGTTGCAGAACTTACGCGTACCGCGTCGCTCGCCGCGGTCGTCACCCGCGCGCTGTGTGACGGCGCTGTACGCCTGATTCGCCACGACCCAGTCGTTCGTCTCGACACCGATCCCGAGGGCGTGCACCAAGCACGCGTGGCGACCCGGAGGCTGCGTTCAGACCTACGCACGTTCCGCGCCGTTCTTGACCGCGAATGGGCGGCCGGACTGCGCGAGGAGCTCGGCTGGCTCGGAGGCGTGCTCGGCGCCGCCCGCGACGCCGACGTTCTCCTCGACCGGCTCACCACACACGCGCAAGGACTCCCCGAAGCGAGCGCCGACGGCGCTGCAGAGCTGACATCCGCGCTCGAGCACCGACGCGTCGAAACCCACGCGATGCTGCTGGACGCGGTGCGCGGTGATCGCTACCTCGACCTGATCGACCGGCTCATCAACGCAGCCCAAGCACCCGCGCTCCTGGCACCGAAAGCCGACCGGGCCGCCGCCAAAGCGCTCCCATCGCTCGTGCACCGGGCATGGCGCGCTCTTGACCGCAAGGCCAGCTCACTCTCCGACCCGCCCACCAACGAGGAACTTCACATGGTCCGGATCCTCGCCAAACGCTGTCGATATGCCGCCGAGGCCTGCGCGCCATCCCTGGGCAAGCGGATCCACAAACTGGCCGTCGCAGGCCAGAGACGTCCAAGACGTGCTCGGCGAGCTCAACGACGCCGTCGTCGCCGAGAAATGGCTACGCGACTGGACGGCCCACACCGATTCACCGCCGGGAGCGTTCGCCGCCGGCGAGCTCGCCGCCCTCGAACGCGAAGCCGCACAACAAGCACGCTCACAATGGCCCGGGGCCTGGAAGCAAGCAAAGGCACATGCCCCAACCTGAGCGCTCAACCCCCGACACGAACTTCACGACCCTGCGTCTGGGGACATCGAGGCGTCAGCAGACCAGCCGAATCGGGATCCCAGTGCGGAATTGCTCGAGCAGCGAAAATCCTTGTTTCACGCAGCTCCAGCAGCTAGCGCCGGCCGGCCGGCCGCGCCGGGCAAGCTCTCGAGCTCCATCCGCACCTGCTCGACGAGCGGCGAGCCGCTGAGAGTGTCTTCGAGGAGCTCTCCAGGCAGTGATGGAAATGGGTCAGGCGCTGCTGCCGCGAGGGCGGTGCCTCGGGCAAGTGATGTGACCCCGCCGCGGGCGCGGGATCCAGTCGCAGCTCACGGACCTTCGAGATCTTGTCGGCCGCTAACACCATCAGCGCCTCGTGGCCCGCCGCTGCGACCTGCCGGCGCAGGGCGGCCTTACGCGCCCCGTATTCGGCGATCGTGGGGTGTGTCTGCCGGGAGGACGCCGAGCTGTTGCTTTCGGGCTCAAGGCGCTTGCTGATCCCTCGACTTCCAGCTAGCGCCCGAGGGCGCGGCATTAGCGAATCTAGTCTGCGGCCATCAAGACGCTGTCTAACCGCAATAGGAGGACTGTGGTCGCGCGGGGCTGGCCTAGTGGCGAGGCCGCCGATCAAGCTTGGTCCGCGTGAACGGAGTTGGAAGGGCAATGTGCGACCACTGTCGATCCTCTGAACTTTGCAGCTTTTTGCGGACTCCGGAGAGGGGTTGGTTCGGATGTTGTCGCAGTCAACAGCTGGAAGCATCGAAGCAGGTCCCCATACCAGAGAGATACCCGTGCCCGAGAACGAAGCGTCTAGCCGCTCCCGCGTGACCCTGTATTCGCACGCGGAGCTCTACGTCCAAGCGGCCGATGCCCCTGGGCAAGTGGCCGAGGGGCGCTTCAAGCCGGGAGTCGATGAGCTGCGCGCCGCGCTCGGAGTCGGTAAGGAGGAGCGCCTTGAGTGCTGGCTGCTCATCGACCGTTCAGGTTCTGTGCTGTTTGACCGCGACGAGCTCCAGCAGGTGGCTCTGGCGTGGCATTTCGCGAGTATTGACTCAGAGCGGGACAGGATCGGGATTCTCGGCTTTTGCGGATTTGGGGACTACGTCAACCTGTTCGAGTTCAAGACGCCGCTGAAGGAAGCAGACCGGGCGATGCTGCTGATAGCCGACTGCGGCGGCGGGGGCACTCCAACCGCTGAGGCGGTCACCCACGCCGCGAGGATGCTGCGGTCATCAGCCGCGGAGCACAAACTGGTGGTCGTCGTCACCGACGCTCCCGCGAACGACACCGCGCAGTGCGCCCAGGCAACACGCGCAGCCACCAGCGAGGGGGTGCGGGTGATAGGCGCCCTAAAACCCGAGAACCGCCACCAGCGTCCAGGCGCAAACGGCAGCGCGTTCATGGCAGAGCAGTTCGGCTCCGACTGGTTCGAGGTCGAGTCCTACACACAAACGCCGCACGCGCTGCTCGAGCATCTAGCGCGCATGCCTGGGCCTGGGCCCAGCGAGGCGCGCGTACCTCATCCTGCATCAGAGCGTCAGATCACAGCCGGACACGAGCGGCTGGTTGCGGCGGCTGCCGAAGTGCTCTTGGCGCTGGGCGACGAGGCCGCCTATGAGCTTTCAGAGCGCGCGCTCGACGCGTCGGACCCGCAACTGCGCGCAGTTGCGCACTATTTGCGCATGCGCCGCGAGCAGCTGCACACGCACGGCGACGAGCTGTTGGCCGCGGCGCTCAAAGCGGCCGGCTCGCGCTGAGCGGCGCGTGAGGCCCTGCTGGTCTCAAGCCTGGCTTGGCGCCGGATTGCTCATTGCTATGGCGTCAGCTGTGTGAGCCTGTGCTCTAGCCTCCGGCATGGCGAGTGTCGCGGGGCCCCCGGCCGTCCGGTGGCGCGCTTCAACTGGCACCCCAGCAGCAGATCGAGCGCGTCGATCGACGGTCCACTTGTGCCTTCACCCGACTCGCCGGACAGCGGCTCGCCGACGCCGCGGGGCTGACGGTCTGAGCTGAGACAGTCTGCGCCTGCCGGCGTACCCGCGGCGACGTGTAAGCAGGGCGGCCCCATCGCGATGGCTCTGGCCCTCCTCCTCGCCACACGCGGGGCGGCCGGAGACCAATCGCGCGCACCTGCTCCTACACGAAGGGGGGGCGCTCGAGATGGGTCACCCGCTCGCCGGCGATCCTCGGCTTGTAGAAATGTGACAAACCGGACGATCCTGATGTCCAGCCGCTCGACTGCCGCTCGCCCGGGTTGCAGAAGCGCGCTTCAACCCCGGGCTGGCTTGCGCAACTGAACAACGCTTGAGGTCGCGCGCGGCTGCTGCTCCCACCCACAAGGAGAACCCCGACGCATTCGGGAATCGTCCGCGGCGCCTTCCGCGCCCGGCGGAGTCGGGCCGTCGTCGCCGAGTGCGCCGTGTGCTTGCTCGACCCGTGAGAACGTTGCGGCCAGCAAACGCCGCAGCGAGTCATACCGCAGGAACTTCCCCCGTGGAGGTTGGCCGCCAAACCGGATTGGCATTGACTGGTTTCAGAAC
>JADGPN010000325.1 GCA_017882465.1 Solirubrobacteraceae bacterium | reverse complement strand
TTGGCATCGGCTGCTGGATCTGTGCGCGTTGACGGGGACGTTGATCGCTGACAGCGATGGGGTGTACTCGCCGGCGGACTTCAACGACCGGCTGCTGCTCGGGTTATCTGTAACTGATTTTCGTCCGTCTTTGAAGTCGTCAACGAGGGGTTGAGGGCGGCCTTTTCGTCGTTGTCGTCTTGTTATCTGGTCGTGTCCGACGACGTCGCTAGCGTCTTTGGGGATAGGTCACGGACGATCGAAGGGGCGGGTGGTGGGGTGCGGGTTCAGGCCGTGGATGTGGCTGGCGGTGGGCGGACGTGGACGGTGCTCGGCGGTGAGGGCTTGCCGGTCGCGCCGGTCGAGGAGTTCTTGGAGCATCACCGTGTGTTGGGCTCCTCGCCGAACACGGTGCGCTCGTACGCGAAGGGGCTTGAGTTGTGGTGGTCGTTCCTGGCTCGGGAGAGCGCGGGCTGGGAGGATCCGGGCGTCGGGACGCTGCGGGGGTTCGTGACGTGGTTGCGCACGGGGCTGGCGCCGGCGGTCGCGGCGATCGCTCCGGAGAGCATCGGCGCGGCGCGCCCGGCGGAGACGACGGTCGCGGCGCGGTTGGCGGCGGTGGTGTCGTTCTATCGCTTTCAGCACGATGTGCATGGGCGGGGAGCGGCGCTGGCGCGGGCGTCGATGCGCTCGGTCAGATCGGGTCGCTACCGGCCGATGCTGGCGCACCTGGAGGGTCGCCGGGACAAGCGAGCGAGCCCGCTTCCATTACGCGCCTCGATGCCGGGACCGCCGCCAGTGCTGAGGCCGGTGCAGGTCGAGGCGATCCTTGAGGGCTGCGCCTGCTTTGAGCCGGTGCGGGGCGAGTGGCGCGGGTCGCTGCGCGACCGACTGTTGTTTCAGACGCTGGCGGAGACGGGCGTGCGCCTGGGCGAGGCGCTGTGCCTGAAGCACGCCGACTGGCGTGTCGGCCGGGGCGATACGCCGTTTATCGAGGTCGTGCCCCGCGAGCATCCGCACGGGCAGCGCGTCAAGGCCGGCCGGCCGCGCAGGATCTATGTGTCTGACTCGCTGGAGCGAGTGTATGGCGACTATCTGTGGTCGCTGGCCGACTTGGCCGATGCGGCCGGGCGGGTGCTTGAGGACGACTGGTTTGTGTTCGTAAACCTGGCGCGCGGGCCGTTGTTCCGGGCGCTGCGGCCCGAGAGCGTGTACGCGCTCGTTGGCCGGTTGCGCCGCCTGCTCGGTGACGCGGTGCCGGCCGACTTCACACCGCATTGGTTTCGTCACACGCACGCGACCGCGTTGCTGTTGGCCGGGGTGCCCGAGCACGTGGTGATGCGACGGCTGGGCCATGCCGACATCCAGACGACGATCGATCTGTATGGCTGGGTGACCGAGGACGCCGAGATGCGCGCGGTCGCTGGCTGGCGGCGCTTCTGCGAGGGCTGGAGGGTGAGCGATGGTTGATGGCCGATTCTCAGCGCCTGGCGGTTTGTCGGTCCCGGGCGTCGTCGCGCTCGTTGAGCGGATTCCGGCTGGGTTCGAGCGCGCGGCGGGGGTGATCGACTTCAGGACGGCCCCGTTTTCGCAGGTGACCTATGCGTATCGGTCGCGGCCGGCTGCGCGCGTCGCGCTGGTGGGGCTGCCCGAGCCGATGCGCCACGAGTTGGTGTGGTGGCTTTCGTTGCTGCATGCCGGCGGGGAGCGGGTCAACTCGTGGACGTTGCAGGCGTGGGTGAGGGTCGCCGCGGCGCTGGCGGTCGATCCCAAGCGGGTGGTCGACTCGTTTGCGTGCCTGTCGGTGGATGAGTGGATTCAGGCCGCCAAGCGCCACTTTCATGATCGCCACGGCCGTCTGCCGGGACCGGTGTTCGAGCAGACCAATCGGGCGACGATCGCGCGCCTGTGCGCGGCGCTGGTGCGCGCCTATAGCCCGGGCGAGTGGTGGCGGGCGGAGGTGTGGGAGCCGCGGCGCGATCCCCGGATTCCGGTCCGCGAGCACGAGCCGCTCGGGAACGCGAGGCTGCGCTTCGCCGAGATCGAGCAGCCGTGGCTGCGGGAGGCGATCAAGTGGTTCTTCGCTTCGGCCCTGGAATTGGGCGTGTTGGCATGGTCGACGCTGCCCGGCTATCGCACCTACCTGGGAAGCTACTTCTCGCAGTTTTTGCTTGGGTCGGGGATCGATCATCCGTGCCTGGCTGACAGCGAGTCTGAGGTCCGCGGCGTGGCGCTGTCGTTCCTTGCCTATCTGCGCGCGCGCCGCGGGCGCGGCGGCGGGCCACTGTCGCTGGTCAGCGTCGGCCTTTCCCAGAGCGCGGTCTCGACGTTCTACGCGTTCATGGCCGACCACCGGCACGAGGCGGCGAAGGCGCTGGACGAGCCTGGCTGGCTGGATCTCTCAGACGCGCACGCGCGTCTGTGGCGGGCTGGCGAGTTCGTCCGCCGCGACCGGCGAACCGGCCCGGTTGACTACATCGAGCCGGAGGCGCTTGGTCGGATCGTCAGCCAGCTGGACATCCTTGCGCTGGCGCGCGATCAGACCAAGACCGTGCTCGTCGACGGCGAGCAGCGCGAGATCGCCGGGCGCGGGGACCCCCAAGCGATGCGCGCGTTCCTGCTGGAGGTGCTGACCGGCCGGCGCATCAACGAGATCCTGTTGATCGACCCCGAGCCGCTGATCGCGTTGCCCGGCATCGACGCCGGCGCCGAGCACGATCCGGACGCGTTCGTCGCCCGGTTGCGCTACCGCCAGTCAAAGATCGCCGGCGCGCCGGACACGATCCTGGTCGAGCGCGAAGTGGTCAACATCGTCAACGAGCAACAGTGCTGGCTGGCAGAGCACCTCGCCGCCGCAAACCCGATATCGCCGCCGGCGGCGCGGTATCTGTTCGTCGCCTGGCAGTCGAACCGCAACGGCACCCAGCCCTATAGCGCTCACACGCTGCGAGAGCGACTGTTGGGGCTTGCCAACGAGCTTGCGATCCGCGATTCGCACGGACGGCTGGTCGATTTTCAGCGCACCCACCGGATGCGGCACACCAGGGCGACCGAGCTGCTCAACGGCGGCGTGCCGATCCACGTCGTGCAGCGCTATCTCGGCCATCTGTCGCCGGAGATGACGATGCGTTACGCGGACACGCTGCCAAAGACCCACGAGCGCGAGTTCCTGCGCTTCAAGAAGCTCGGCTCCGACGGCCGCGAGCTGTCGCTCGACCCGGCCGACATCTACGAGATGGTGCAGCTCTCCCGTCACACCGACCGGATCCTGCCGAACGGGGTGTGCCTGCTGCCCCCGCTGAAGCGCTGCGAGCGCGGCAATGCGTGCCTGACCTGCGACCACTTCGCGACCGACGCGCGGCACCTGCCAGAACTCGCAGCCCAGCTGTCGGAGACCGAGGCGCTGATCGAGCGCCGCCGCGCCCAGCACCACAAGCGCACCGGCCGGGAGATGTCCGACGGCAACGTTTGGTTGGAGCAGCGCCTCGCGGAGGGCCGCTCGCTCGGGTCGATCATCGCCGCGCTCGGCGCCGTCGAGGACGGCCAGGCGGTGCGCGGCGCCGGGGTCGCTGGCAGAGCTACTCAGCCGGCCGAGAGCGACACGAGCGGCGAGCGCGAGGGGCGGCCTGGTGAGCGTTGAGCGCCGGGCCGAGGTGCTGCGCGCGGCTGCGCACGCCAAGCACGCCGCCGCGACCAAGCGCGCCGAGGCCGCGCTGCGCACGCTGATCAAGACCGGTCAGGAGATCAACTTCCGGACGGTCTCCAACGCCGGTGGCGTGTCGGTCGACTTCCTCTACCGCCACCCCGAGCTGCGAGCGCGGATCGAGCATCTGCGCTCCCGCCAGCAGCAAGCGCCCCCGCTCGCGGTCGCCCCGCCGGAACGCGATCACGACAACGATCGGGGTGTCGTCGCCGCGTTGACCGCCCGGCTGCGCGAGGCCCGCGGCGAGGTCACCGAGCTCAAAGCGCAGCTCGCCGCCGTGCACGGCGAGCTGCTCGCGCTGCGCCGCCAGCTACCCGCAGCCGCCCTCTCGACAGCCGACAACAAGGGAGCCGTGACCGAATGACAGGCCTGCCCGCCACCAACGTGATCCCGCTACCCCTCGCTGCCGATGACTGGCCCCGGCCGCCGCGCGCGGCCGCGTTCACCGGGCTGGCGGGCGACATCGTCTCAGCGATCGAGCCGCACAGCGAGTCAGACCCGCTGGCGATCCTCGCCCAACTGCTGGTCTGCTTCGGCTCGGCGATCGGCCGCGGCGCGCACTACGCAGTCGAGGCGACCGAGCATCACGCCAACGAATTCGTCCTGCTCGTGGGACCTAGCGCGAAGGCCAGAAAAGGCTCGTCGTGGGATCACGTGCAGCGGATCTTTCAGGAAGTCGACCCCGACTGGGCAGAGCAGCGGATCGTGTCCGGTCTCTCCAGTGGCGAGGGTCTCATCTGGTCGGTGCGCGACCCCGACACCACCGCCCGCGCCCGCGGCCGCGGCACCAACGACGAAGACGATCAGGACAAGCGACTGCTGGTGCTCGAGGCGGAGTTCGCGTCGGTGCTGAAGATGGTCGCGCGCGACGGCAACACTCTCTCGCCGGTCGTCCGCTGCGCGTGGGACGGCAAGCCGCTGCAAGCGCTGACAAAGAACAGCCCCGCCCGCGCGACCGGTGCGCACATCGCGATCGTGGGGCACATCACCGCCGACGAGCTCGTCAGGCTCCTGAACGCCACCGAGGCCGCCAACGGGTTCCTGAACCGGTACCTGCTCTTCTGCGTGCGCCGCTCAAAGCTGCTGCCCGAGGGAGGCAGCATCGACCAGGTGAACTGGGAGCCGCTGCTCTCCCGACTTCGTGCCAGTCTGCACCACGCCCGGCAAGCCGGGCGGCTCGCGTTCGACGAGCACGCCCGCCGGCGCTGGTGGGAGCTCTACCCCAGCCTGACCGAGCCCCACCCC
>JADGPN010000078.1 GCA_017882465.1 Solirubrobacteraceae bacterium | reverse complement strand
GATAGAGCCAGCCTCGCTCTCCCTGATCGCTCAGGAACGATCACGGAGAGGCAGCGCAGCTCCTGATGGAAGTGACTTCCGACTAGTGCCCGAACGGCCCCAAGCCCTCGCCGCGATGCGACCCGGGATGTCCGGTGCGCTGCAGCAGCGCGTCGATGCGCGCGGGGAGGGCTGCCAGCCACTGCTGTTCCTGTGCCGCGCTGATCCGACCGCTCGAGACAGCCTGCTCCAGCCGTGCCTTGCCGGCGGCCACGATCGCCGCCTTGAGACCGGCGACCGACTTGCCGGGGGTCGAGGCGGCGATCTGAGCCAGCGACTTGCCCGACTGCAGCTCGGACCGGAGGGTCGTCCGGCTGAGGCCCAGGTAACCGGCCACGGCGGCCGCGCCGCGAACGCCGCGGTGGCGGAAGCCGTGAGCCCCGAAGAACGGCGCCCCGTTGCCCTGCTGGATGTGCTGCTTCAGGGCGTTGGCCTGGGCCTGGGTCAGGCGCCCGGCGGCCACCGCCGCGTCGACGCGGTCATCCATCGCCGCCTTCATCGCGGCGGTGAGCGCGCTCGGCGACACGCCCAGATGCTTGGCCACGTCGCTGACGTAGGCCTGACGGCCCGAATCGCCGGAGCTCTGCGTCGCAGCCACTGCGCCGGCGGTTCCGCCGAGCAGGATCAGACCGGTTGCGCCGACCACGAGCTTCTTACTCACGAATGACTTCACGTCGATACCTCTGATGGCGTGGGAATGGGCCTGCGAGTGAAGCGGCCGGTCCTGAGCGGGGACTTCGCCGCAGCGAAGAAGCGCGTAAGCGAGCCGGAGATCGAGCGCGTCAGCGCCGCTGGCTCCCCAGCCCAACATCTTCGCTGTGCGCCCGCTCGCCGTGCAGGGCCTGCGCGACCGTGCGCAGGAGCAGGATCGTCGCCCCGGTGAGGCCGGCGAAGCCCAGCGACCAGAGCGCGTCGCGGACCCCCACGTCCCGCGCCAACGAGCCGGCCACCAGGACCGCTCCGGCGGCAACCGCGCCGGCGGCCCCGGCGGCGGCCACCAGGCCCCGGTTCAGCCATTCCTCGACCACCGTTCGGTCGCCGCCGGCGTAGCGCTCGGTGCGAATCGTCAGCTGTCCGGAGCGCCACTGGCCGGCCAGCGCCTCGGCGTGCTCGGGCAGCGTGCGCAGCGCCGGCAGCGCGCGGATGAGCTCCTTGCGGATCAGGTCCTCGGCCGTCGCGATGTCGGTCGATTGCTCGCTCCAGACCAGCTGCTGGGCCTCGGTGGCCAGATCGAAGCCCGTGGCGAGCATGTTCAGGGTCCCCTCCAGGGTGAGCATCGTGCGCGAGAGCAGCAGCATCGAGCGGGGAGGGTGAAGGCCGTGCCGGCTCATGACCTCCATGACGCCGCTGATCGCGGTCGGGCTGATCCCACCCACTTCGATCTCCCCCAGCAGCACCGCGAGATCGCGCTCGAGCTGGCGCATGTCGCCCTCGACGTCGCCCACGAGGTATCTCACGGCTCGGGCGATCACCGATGCATCTCGGAGCGCAAGCCCGAGCGCGATCCCCTGCAGCGCGTCGCGGGTGACGGGGTCGACTCGTCCCACGGCGCCGAAGTCGAGCAGCCACAGCGTGCCCTCGGCGTCGATCATGATGTTGCCCGGATGGGGATCGGCGTGGTAGAAGCCGTCATCGAGGATCTGGCCCAGGAACGAGGCCAGGAGCCGGCGGGCCAGCTCGGCCCGCGGCACCGGGGCGGCATCGACGGCCGCCGCATCGGAGATCGTCCGGCCCACGATCTCGTCCATGACCAGCAGCCGGCCGCTCGAGAGCGTCGCGTGGACCGCCGGGATCTCGACCCCGACGTCACCGGCCCGGCTCTCGCGCAGGCGGGTTCCGGCATCCGCCTCGAGGCCGTAGTCAAGCTCTGACTCGATGCTCTTGATCAGCTCCTCGGCCAGGCCCCGCACCCCGACCTTGCGGGCCGCCTCCACGCGCCGGTCGAGCTGTCGCGACACGAACGACATCACTGCCGAGTCGCGCTCCACGATCTCATCGATTCCCGGTCGCTGCACCTTGACGATCACCGGATGTCCGTCGTGCAGCGTCGCCCGATGGGTCTGGCCGATCGACGCGGCGGCCAGTGGTTGGAGGTCGAAGGACCCGAATGCCTGCTCGATCGGCTCGCCGAGCTCGGACACCATCACGGCGACGATCTCCTCGCTCGGCACCCGAGCCACGTCGGAGTGCAGATTCGACAGCTCGCTGGTCAGCGTGTCGGGAAGTACGTCGTTGCGGGTGGCGGCGATCTGCCCGAACTTGACGAACATCCCGCCCGAGCGCTCGAGCACGCGCCGGAGCCGGCGCGCCAGGTCGGGCGATGAGAGCGCCGTGGCCGAGCGATAGCGGACGTGGAGCAGGTTCTCGGCCTGAGCATTGGCGACCAACTCGCGGAACCGGCCGAGCGGGGCGAGCACCGCCCGGGTGCTCCGCACAGGATGCAGCAGCGGGTGGCGTCCCGACCGGCGCTTCGGCGATCCGTGGGTGATCAGGTCGAGGGTGATCGCGATCGGCAGCGCGGCCAGCACCCCGAAGAAGATCGCCGCGGGAACGACCAGCAGCGGATGTGCGTTCTTGGGGCCGAGCGCCAGCACGCCGGCGATCAGGCCCACCAGCCATCCGATGGCAGCCGCCACCGCGCTGCGCCAGCGCCCAATCCGCACGCCCAGGACCCGTCCCGTGATCACGCTGATAGCGGCGATCCACAACGGGAGGATCAGCAGATAGCCGATTCCAAGGTCGATGTTGATGGAGGCGATCGATGACAACAGGAGTCTCCAGCGGCCGCGTCGATCGACCCGACCGCCTACGTACGGTCTCTGCCCACCGTGGCCGCGAACCCGCGGCCACGAGGCGCACTGTGGCCGAGCCGGCGCGCGCTGTCAACTGGCCCGAGCCGCGGCGAGGCTCACACCGGCGATGACGGGCGCGCCATCCCCTCCGCCAGGTCGCCGTAGCCCGGCGCGATGATCGCTCCCGGCTGGCCCACGAGCTCCTCAGCCACGAGCGCCTCGGTGGTCGGCATCAGCGCTGCGACCGAGGCGACCCTTGTGCACGTGGATGTTCTTGAGCCCGAGCTCCTTGCGCTCGGTGAAGTGCTCGGCGGCGAACACCTGCACGGCCTACGGGGCGGCGACTGCGGTGCCGATCGCGTTGGTTCCGGCGCCGGACTCACTCCACAGGGCGCCCTCGATGAAGTTCATCTCGTCAGCCGCGCGGTTGCGCAGCCGCTCGTCGCCCTGGATGCGCAGCAACATGCCGTTCGGCGTCGCTGACGACGAACAGGCGCTCGGCCTCGACCGCGGCCTCGGCCATGCAGTGCGCGATCAGTCCTCCGGCGCCGGCCAGCGGATGGTCGTCCCAGAGATCGCGCGCCCGCTCGAGCTCCACCACCGACGGCGCGGGCTGGCGGCCGCTCGGATCAACCCCCGCTTCCAGGGACCGCTGCCAGGAGTCGACGGCTACCCACGGGCTCCGCGGCACGGCGCTTGTGTCCTGGGACGAAGTGGACGGGGGCGCTCCATCCAGTGGCTCCCTGGGCGCGCGACGCGCCCCGGCTGAAGATGCAATTGCCACCCGCCGGTCCGCTTGGCCGCCACCCGCGCATGTCGCTCCAGCATTGTGGGAGCTGGGTGGGCGCGCCGCAGCCGACCTGTCATGCTCGGAGGGCATGAGTGAGCTCGAGCCCTTGGGGTACAGCCCCTCGCCGATCGCCGGCGAGGCGATCGCGCTGGTGGTCGGCTGCGAGTTCGAGCTGGAGACCCCGCAGCCGCTTTCGGCGGTCATCCAGGTGGCTCCGCGCCCGGCGCCCGGGGTCCAGTTGCAGCGCGAGCGATGGGACTCCGACGCGCGCCATCACGGCTACCTCGACGCATACGGGAATCGCTGCGAGCGCATCTCGGTTCCCGAGGGGCGTTCGCGGCTCGCCTACGAGGCCGAGCTGCTGCTCGCCGACTCGGCGCAGAGGATCGAGCCCTCCGCGCGGGAGGTGCCGGCGGCGTCGTTGCCCGATGAGGTCCTCAGCTACGTGATGCCGAGCCGGTTCTGCCTCCCCGACGAGCTCGGCCACGAGGCGTGGCAGCGGTTCGGCTCGCTCCCCCCGGGCTGGACCCGGGTCCAGGCCATCGTCGACTTCGTCCATGCCCACCTCGAGTTCGTTCCCGGAGCCTCCAATCCGTGGACGACCGCCGCCGACGCCCACCGCGCCGGGCAGGGCGTGTGCCGCGACTTCGCCCACCTGGCGATCACCTTCTGCCGAGCGCTGAACATCCCCGCTCGCTACGTGTTCGGTTACATCCCGGACATCGGCGTCCCCGAGCCGCTCGAGGCGATGGATTTCGCGGCCTGGTTCGAGGCCTACCTGGACGGCGAGTGGCATACGTTCGATGCCCGCAACAACATCCCTCGTGTCGGTCGCGTGGTCGTCGGCCGCGGCCGGGACGCGGTCGACGTGGCCCTGATCACGTCCTTCGGCCCGCTCACGCTCACCGGGTTCCGCGTCCGCGCCGAACAGCCGGACCCGGTCCCGGCGGCGTCGTAACGGACCGAGGGCGCTACTTCTCTGACTTCGCCTCCGGCGTGCGCCTCGCTTTCGAGGCCGGAGCCTGGGGCTTGACATTCGTGTCCGAGACCACGGCTTGGTGGCGGTAGAAGGGCACCTCGGCCGGGACCAGGGGCGTGTCGCCGCGAATCAGGTCCGCCGCCTTCTCGGCCAGCATCACCACCGGGGCGTAGATGTTGCCGTTGGTGACGTACGGCATCGCCGCAGCGTCGACCACCCGCAGATGCTCGAGACCGTGCACCGCGAGCGTCGCGGGCTCGAGAACCGAGTCGGCTCCGGTGCCCATCCGGCAGGTGCACGAGGGGTGCAGGGCTGTCTCGGCGTCGCGGGCGACCCAGTCGAGAATCTGCTCATCGCTCTCCACGCCGGCGCCGGGTGACAGCTCGCCGTCGTTGAACGGCTCGAAGGCCGGCTGGGTCAGGATCCTCCGCGCACAGCGCACGGCCTCCACCCACTCCCGCCGGTCCTGCTCGGTCGAGAGGTAATTGAACCTGAGCGCCGGATGCACGTGCGGGTCAGCGGACACCACCTTCACCGAGCCCCGCGTGTCCGAGTACATCGGTCCGACGTGAACCTGATACCCGTGACCCTGCGGGGCGGTGCCGTCGTAGCGGATCGCGATCGGCAGGAAGTGAAACATCAGATTCGGGTAGGCGACGTCATCGTTGCTGCGCACGAAGCCCCCGGACTCGAAGTGGTTGGTGGCCCCGGGTCCACGCCGGAACAGCAGCCACTCGAGCCCCACCCTGGGACGGTTCTTCATCTTCATCGCCGGGGCGACGGAGACCGGCTGCTTGGACGCGTACTGCACGTAGACCTCGAGGTGGTCCTGCATGTTCTCGCCGACCGCGGGCAGATCGTGCGCGATGTTGATCCCGAGCGGGCGGAGCTCGTCCGCGCGGCCGACGCCGGAGAGCTGCAGCAGCTGCGGCGTGTTGATGGCGCCGCCGCACAGGATCACCTCACCCGCGTGGATGATCCGCGTCTGGCCGTGCTCCACGACCTCGACCCCGACCGCCCGGTGGCCCGCGAACAGCACCTGGTTGACGAACACGTTGCAGCGGACGTCGAGGTTGGGCCGGGACATCACCGGATGCAGGTAGGCCCGCGCCGCGCTCAGCCGGCGGCCGCGATAGATGGTGCGGTCGAAGGCCGCAAATCCCTCCTGCCGGTATCCGTTGACATCCTCGGTCAGCTCGTAGCCGGCCTCCTGGACGGCGTCGAAGAACGCGCCGCACAGGGGGTTGTCCGCCGGCCCGCGCTCGAGCAGCAGGGGCCCCCGCCCACCACGCCACTCATCGGCGCCGGCGAGACAGGTCTCCATCTTCTTGAAGTAAGGGAGGCAGTGGGCGTAGTCCCAGCGGTCCATTCCGGGATCGGCGCCCCAGCGCTCGTAGTCCATCGGGTTGCCGCGCTGGAAGATCATGCCGTTGATGCTGCTCGAGCCTCCGAGGACCTTGCCGCGGGCGTGGTAGATCCGCCGGCCGTGCATATGCGGCTCTGGCTCGGACTCGTACTTCCAGTCGTACAGGCGGTTGCCGATCGGGAACGACAGTGCGGCGGGCATGTGGATATAGACGTCCGACAGATAGTCCGGCCGGCCCGCCTCGAGCACCGCGACGCGGGTGGCGCGATCCTCGCTCAGCCGGTTCGCCAGCACGCAGCCGGCGGAGCCGCCACCCACGATCACGACGTCGTAGCGCGCGTCCGACTCGAGCCGTCCGAGCCGGCCGCGGACCGCCCGCGTGAGCTCAGAATGCTCGAACTTGCTCCGTATGCCGTCCTCGACGCCCATCGCGATCCTCGATCCGTAGCTTGGTCGCTGCCTGTCCGGCGCCTCACTGCCGCGATTGTGTTCAGTGGGCGCAGTGTCGCATCATCCGGATCGGATGATTGAGTGAAGGCATGGAGTTCGAGCAGATCCGGGCCGAGATCGACGAGGGCGTGCTCACGATCACGCTCAACCGTCCCGAGCGGCTGAATGCCTGGACGCCGGTCATGGCCCGCGAGCTGATGGCCGCTTTCGACAGCGCCGACGCCGACGACCGGGTGCGGGCGATCATCGTCACCGGCGCGGGGCGGGGCTTCTGCGCCGGCGCCGACCTCGCGGGCGGGGGCGATACGTTCGACTGGCGCGAGCGCGAACCCAAGGGCCCGGTGCCGCGCGACAACGGCGGCCGGTTCACGCTCCGGGTGTTCGACTGCCGCAAGCCGGTGATCGCCGCAATCAACGGGCCCGCCGTCGGCGTCGGCGCGACGATGACGCTTCCGATGGACATCCGGCTGGCCGCCGACGACGCCCGGATCGGCTTCGTCTTCGCTCGCCGGGGGATCGTCCCCGAGGCCTGCTCGAGCTGGTTCCTGCCCCGCGTGGTGGGTATCAGCCGGGCGATGGAATGGGTCTCCACCGGCCGCGTGTTCGGCGCCCAGGAAGCCTTCGAGGCCGGGCTGGTCCGAAGCCTGCACCCCAGCGGCGAGCTGCTCGGCGCAGCTCGCGCTCTAGCTTCGGAGATCGCCGAGAACACCGCACCGGTCTCGGTCGCCCTCGCCCGCCAGATGCTGTGGCGGATGCTCGGTGCCGAGCATCCGATGGATGCGCACCGCGTCGACTCGCGGGCGATGTTCGCCCGCGGCCAGTCGGCCGACGCCCGCGAGGGCATCACTTCGTTCCTGGAGAAGCGGCCGGCCGCGTTCCCGGACCGGGTCAGCGATGGCCTGCCGGACGTGTTCGGAGCCTGGGAGCCCCCGCGGTTCGGCTAGCGCGTCTCCCCAGGCCGGGGTCCTAGAACCTGTCCTCCTGGCGCCGCCTGAGCACCTGCTCGCGCTCGCGCGCGCTCCGGACCTTACGAGCCTCCTTCTGGGCGCGTTCGTTGCGCTCGCCGATCTCCTTGCGGAGCTCGTTGAAGGCGGCGTCCGACGTCGACCGGCCCGGGCCCGGTTCCTGCGGTTGCTTGGTCATTTGCGCTGAACTCCTACTCGCTCTCAACGAGGGGCACGGCCACAGGAAGAATGCGAGAGCGCGGCACTCAGCGGTGGAGGCTTCTCTACCCAGTGTATGACGAGCGTCCGGTCGGCGACCCGGCTCGCCTCGCCGCAGCGGCCCAGAGAGCGTCAGTTGGCGCCGGGCCTGAGCGTCACCACGTGGGCGGGGTTGACACCCAGCGCCTGGCCGGTCGTGGCATCGCTGAGCCACGCGACGGCTCCCGAGGTGCTTCGGGACGCGTCCTCGAGCTTGCGCTCGACCTCGTCGATCGATCCCTCGACCTCGACCCGTTCACCCGTCACCACGAGCAGTTCCGTCGTTGCCATCAGCGCAGCCTATCGGCATCGGCCGCGAGTCGGGGGTCCTAGCCAGCCCGGCTAATTCCTTACGCTTGACAACCTATGATGACTAGGTAAATTCCTAAGTGTCGTAGGTACTAGATCCAGGAGGAACCCATGCGGACCACTACCGTCACCCCGAACCTGCTCCAGCTGAACCGATTCCGCTTCGTGAACGCCTATCTCGTGCGCGAGGACGACGGCTTCACGCTGGTCGACACGACCACCGGAGGAGCGGCCGACGGGCTGATCGCGGCCGCCCGCGCGGCCGGGGGCCAGATCCGGCGCGTCGCCCTGACCCACGGGCACGGCGACCACGTGGGCTCGCTCGATCAATTGCGTGAGCGGCTCGGATCCGGCGTCGAGGTGCTGATGCCCGAGCTCGACGCGCGCATCCACGCCGGCGAGCGGGTCGTGCAGGGAAAGCTCCCGGGCTCGTGGCCGAAGATCACCACCGTGCCCGACGTCCGCCTCCAGGCCGGTGACCGCGTCGGCAACCTCGAGGTCGTGGCCAGCCCCGGCCACAGCCCCGGGCACGTCTCGTTCCTCGACACCCGCGACCGCGCGCTGATCGCCGGTGACGCGTTCACCACCGCCGGGGGTATGGCGGTCCCGAGTCACTTCTATGCTCGCTTCCCGTTCGCCGCGATGGCGACCTGGGACAAGCCGAAGGCGGTCCAGTCGGCACGCTCGCTGCGCGCACTCGACCTCAGCATGCTCGTCGCGGGGCACGGCCCGGCGGTCTCCGATCCTGCTCCCGCGATGGACGAGGCGATCGCCCGAGCGAGCCGGTGATGCCGCGCGCGGGCCTGGATTCCGAGACCGTCGTCGACGCGGCGGCCGCGCTGGCGGACGCCGGCGGCCTGCATTGGGTCACGCTCGCGAGGCTGGCCGCCGATCTCGGCGTGCGCCCGCCGTCGCTATACGCCCACGTCGGCGGACTCGATGACCTCCGCCGGCGTCTCGGAGTGCGCGGAGCCGCCGAGCTGGCCGCGGCGCTCGGATCGGCGGCGCAGGGACGCTCGGGCGCAGATGCCCTGCGAGCGGTGGCCGACGCCTATCGGGCCTACGCGCGGGCGCATCCGGGTACCTACGCCGCGGCGCAGCAGGTGCCGGACCCGAACGACGCGCAGGCCGCCAGACAGCTGGTCGACGTCGTCCTCGCGGTGCTGCGCGCCTACGGCCTCGAGGGCGACGACGCGATCCACGGTGCCCGGATCGTGCGCTCGGCGCTCCACGGCTTCGTCGCGCTCGAATCCGAGGCGGGGTTCGGGATCCCGATCTCGCTCGACGAGAGCTACGAGCGGCTGGTGACGGTCCTCGACCATGGATTACGCCCCGCGACCTGAACGAGGTTGTTCAACATGATGGTCGAGACGGGGAAGCGCGGCACGCACCCGCCGCACTTTCTGGCCGCGGCGCTGCCTCACCCGCGCGCGGCGCTGGCCGCCCCGCAGATCCGCAACTGCTCAGCCCGTGGCCGCCGCCACCAGGCCGGCGAGCTCCTCCTCGGATGACCACGCCCCGACCGACGCCCGCAGCAGATTATGGCTGGGAATGCTGCGCACGACGATGCCGGCAGCGGCCAGGCGCTCCACCTCGGCCTCGGCGTCAGCGGCCTTCCAGGACACGAGCGTCGTGACTCCCCGGGGCGCCACCTCCAGGCCCCGCTCGGCGAGCCGGTCCGCCAGCCCGGCGGCCAGCATGGCGGCGCGCTGGTGCACCCAGCTCCAGCCGGCTTCGGCCAGCACCTCGAGGGACGACAGCGCCCAGCGGCTGCGCACGCCCGGCGGGAAGCCGTGGTCGAAGCGCTTGGCGCCCTCGGCCGGCGTGAGCTCGAGCGCCGAAGCGGCGTCCTTGAGCGAGCCGTAGCCCGGCCACGGGATCAGGAGCTCGTCGACCCGATCCGGCGCCACGTACAGGCACCCGCTGCCCTCCGGTCCGCAGAGCCACTTCTGGCCCGAGCCGGCGTAGAAGCTGCACCCCAGGGCGTTCACGTCGACGGGCACGGCGCCGACCGCTTGAGCCGCGTCGAGCAGCACGGGGACCCCCGTCGCCGCCAGCGCGTGGGCGTCGACCACCTTGCCGCCGACCCAGGACACGTGCGAGCAGGCGATCAGCCGCGTCGAGGATGAGACCTCGCCCGCGATCTCGGCGAAGGGCACCACGCGGATCGTGACGCCGTGCCGCAGCCGGGCTCGCCCCAGCGGCGCCAGCAGACCCGGATGCTCCTCGTCACTGGTCAGGATCTCGTCTCCCGGACGGAGGCGCAGGCCCGACAGGACCGTGTTCACGCCGTCGGTGGTCGAGCCGGTCAGGGCGACGTCCGCCGGCGCGCATCCAAGCACCTCCGCGTACCGTCCGCGCAGGCCGGCGGCGAGGTCCATCAGCCCGGTGAAGTACGGCTTGCCGCAGCGGCCGTTGCTAAGCTCGTAGTCCACCCGCCCGTGGACCGCGTCCGCGGCGCGGCGCGGGATCGGGCCCTCGGTGCCGGCGTTCAGATACGCGAGCCGCTCGAGGACCGGGAACTGCGCGCGGAAGCTGCCGGCATCGACCGCCATACGGTCAACTCTAGGAGCCCTTCCCGATCGCCAGCCCCGCCTTGCGACATTCGACCGCGACGCGGCGGGCGGTATCGCCGGTGTAGCCGCCCGGAGCCCCGACGGACCGGCACAGCGCCTTGGCCGCGTCGCCGCAGCGATAGATCTCGCTGCCGCCGGTCGAATAGGCCACGGCGACATCGACGCACCCGTTGCCGGACTTGTGGCCGCTGGTGGCCAGCGAGATGCCGACGGCGACCGCGAGCGCGGCGAGCAGGCCGGCCATCGCCGGCACGATCCACTTCTCACGCTTGCTGAACCGCCACGGCGTGCCCGTCGTCGCGGCGTGGCCCGGCGGCATGATCATCAGCATGCGTCGAGTCTACGGCGCGGAGCCCGGAGCTCCCGGAGACCACCGACGCGCTGTTGCCGCTACCGTCTCAGCCGCGATGAGCCTCTGGGGACGCTTCGGGTCCGCCACCGCGCGGCGCGCGCGCCGCGTCCCGGCGCCCCACCGCAACTTCGATCCGCGACGGGTCGGCGGCTTGGAATGCGATGCCTGGGTCGCCTACTACCGTCGCCAATGGATCGCCTTCCTGCGCAGCGCCGTCGGCCTCACCCGGCACACCTTCGGACTCCCCTGGCCCGCGACGATCCGAGGCGCGTGGCTGGTGCTGCGGGCCAACCAGCTGTGGGCCCCGTTTCCCGACAACGATCCCGCGGGAGCGCGGCGAGCGATGGAGCGCTTCTACCGGATGGTCGCCGAGCACTATCGCGAGAGCTACGACGCCGCCCGGGCCGCCGAGCTCGAGGTCGAGTGGTGGCGGATCCACCGCGAGCACCAGCACGGTGCATCAGGTGGGGATGACCGCCCGCTCGTGGATGCGCTGAGCGCCCTCTACGCGTACGTGTACGGAGTCCCCGAAGCCCATGTGCGGGTGGCCGCGCAGCAGCGCGCCATCGCCATGGACCATTCCGATCGCTGGGTGCAAGCGGGCTGCGATCCGTCCAGCCCGTTGATCGGGCAGGAGCAAGCGGCGCTCGTCCGCTCCTACGCCGCGCTGCTCGCCGGCGTGCACCGCTAGCAGGCGCGCACCGCCAGCCGCCGTGCGCCGGTAGCCGGCGGACAAAGTCAGCTGCGGACCAGCATCCCCCGGTCCAGATCGGCCACCCGAGCGTGCCCGGTCAGGCCGACGGTCAGGTCGAGCTCGGCCAGCACGGCGCGCAGCACGGCCAGCACACCGTCCTCTCCAGCCACCGTGAGTCCCCACAGATACGGGCGCCCAATCAGGACGGCGTCCGCTCCGAGCGCGAGCGCCTTGACCACGTCCGCTCCCGATCGCACTCCGCTGTCGAGCAGGATCGACAGATCCCCTCCGACCGCGTCGACGATGGGGGGCAGCGCATCCAGCGCGGCGATGGCACCGTCGACCTGACGGCCGCCGTGATTGGATACGACGATGCCCTCGATCCCGTGGTCGCGGGCCGCGAGCGCATCGTCGGGATGGAGGACGCCCTTGAGCGCGATCGGCAGAGCAGTGCACGAGCGCAGGAACTCGAGGTCGTGCCACTGCAGGCCGGGATTCGAGAACTGCACCAGGAACTCGCCGACGGCCGCCGCCGGCGACTCCTCCGGCGGAAGCTGGAGCAGCGAGCGAAAGACGGGATCGGAGATGTAGTTGGCGATCCCGAGTCCGTCCAGGTAGGGCTGCCAGGCGCTCTGCAGGTCGCGTGGCTTCCAGCCCGGCAGGAACGCGTCCAGGGTCACCAGGATCGCGTCGTATCCGGCCGCCTCGGCCCGGGACAGCAGGCTCGCCGCCAGCTCGGGATCCCGCGGCCAGTAGAGCTGGAACCACTTTGGCCCGGTGCTCGCGGCGGCGATGTCCTCGAGCGTGCGACCGGCCACCGTGCTGACCGACATCGGCAGCCCCACGGCGGCCGCCGCGCGAGCCGCCGCCAGCTCTCCTTCGGGATGGACCATCGTCTGCATCCCGATCGGCGCCAGCGCGATCGGTGCCGCCATCGGCGTGCCCAGCACGGTGACCGAGAGGTCACGCACAGACACGTCGCGCAGCAGCCGGGGAACGATCCTCCAGCGGCGGAACGCCTCCAGGTTGGCCCGCATCGTGTCCTCCGTGCCGGCCCCGCCGAACGCGTACGCCGCCACCCTGGGATCAGCGTGCTCGTGCGCCGTGCGCTCGAGCTCGGTGATCGAGATCGGGAGCGCCGGCAGCTCGCCATTGATGCCTCGCATGAAGATCTCCGCCTGATAGACGGAGAAGGGCGGCCCGAACTCCGGAGATGGGACCTCGATGGGATCGGGCTCTACCAATTCAGGCTCCTCGGGTGGCTTACCCCAGGGATCTTCTCACTCCGGCCGCGAAGGTTCCCGGCCGCGGGGGCACGGCATCCGTGCGAGGTGGGGCCCTTCCAGGTCAGGAAGGTCGTGTTGCGGCTGGTGAACTCGTTCTCGGGCCCGCCCCCACCCACACCCCCACCGCCCTACGTCAGCAGCCCGATCCTCTGCGCGCGCTGGACCGCCTCGGTGCGGTTGCGCACCCCGAGCTTGCGGTACAGGGAGCTCGAGTGTTCTTTGATCGTGTGACGGGAGAGATGCAGCACGCCCGCGATCTCGGGGTTGGTGGCCCCTGACGCCATCAGCTCGAGCACCGCGCGCTCGCGCTCGGAGAGGCCGAGGGCGCTGGGCCGGTCGTGGGATTCGAACACGGTCTTGCCCAGCCCCACCATCCTCACCGCGCCGGCGATCCGGCGCGCCGGCCAGTCCTTGAAGGCAAAGCCCGATGCGCCCGCGGCCCGCGCCGCGTGCGGCGAGATCTCCCCGGCGCCCGAGAACAGCAGCACCCTCGTCGTGGGCTCCGCCGCGCGTAGCCGCTCGCACACTTCAGCGCCGGATTCCTCGCCGATGAACAGGTCCACCAGGGCGACGTGGGGGCGGTAGCGGGACACCAGCGCCACCGCCTCCTTGCCGCTGGTCGCGCTCAGGCAGCGCTCGACCCACGGCTGCTGGGCGAGCATCAGGCGAAAGCCCCAATGCACGACCTCGTGGTCGTCGACGACCAGCACCCGCAAGCGGTCCGGGCTGCGCAGCTCCTCAGCCATGATCCGGAACGACGAGGCGCACCTGCCAGGTGCCGCGTTCACGCTCGCCGAACTCGACCACACCGCCGCTGTGCAGCGCCTCCAGCGAGGCCAGGCGCAGCCCCATCCCGGCCGGGCGGTGACGACCGTGCACGCCGTCGTTGGCGACCTCGAGCACGAAGGCGCCGTTCGTCAGCCCGATGCGCACGTTGACCTTGGTCGGCTCAGCGTGCTTGTGCGCGTTGCGCACGGCCTCGGCGAGCACCGACTGCGCGAGCGGCTCGAGCGGCTCGGGGACGTCGGCCTGCGTGCCGGCCTCGAGCGTCACGCCGAGATCGGGATGCATGCGCGAGAGTCGCTCCACCTCGGCCAACAGCGTCGTTCCGGTGGCGCGCGGGGTCCGCCCGAGCGGGCGCTGGAGCGCGGAGCGCAGGTCCCCCAGTGCGGCCTGGGTCTCCGACGCGCACCGTTGCCGGGCGCCGTCGGGGAGATCGCCCTCGCCGTCGAGAGCCATCGACACGCCGAACAGGCGCTGAACAACGCGTTCGTGGATCTCCCGGGCCAGATCGATCCGCTGCTCGAGCTGGCTGGACTTCTCGAACTGGGTGGCGACGATCCGGGCCACCGAGGCCAGCGCCGCGGTCTTGCCCAGCGTCCACAGCAGGTGGCGCTCGGCGTCGTCGAGCGGCGGATCCTCGAGTGCGCGATCGGCCAGGATCACGCCCACCGCCCGGCCCGCCGCGGCCATGGGCGCGCACACGAGCCTGACCGGAGCGGACACGAGCGCCGCGTACTCACGCGGGAACTGCCCCGTTACGTCGCCGCTCACCTCGACCACGCGGTCCTCGTGGAGCGCTCGGGCGGTGATCGGCGCCGACTCGACACCGACGTGCGCGCCCGCGAACTGGTCCAGATCGATCCCGTGGGCGCCGGCTGCCCGCACCTGGCGCCGCGCGCTGTCGTAGCGGAAGATCAGCGCTCGGCGCATCCGCGCGGTGCGACAGATGGCCTCGCACAGATGGCCATAGAAGGCGTCCGGCGTCGTGGGCTCTTCGGCCTGTGAGAGCACCTCGACGAACAGCTCGAGCGCCTCGACGCTCACGCCCTCTCGGTCCTGCGACCCGGCTGAACTCATTGCACCCTGGATCGTACGGGTCAGGCCGAGAGCGCCTCCCCGCGCAGGATGGGGCGCTTGCCCCAGCGGGTACGAGTGGCGAAGTCGAGCAGCCGCTCGAGATAGTCCCGCAGCGGCGAGACCAGGATGCCCGCCGGGTCCAAGCGGGCACGGGCGACCGCATCGTCGAACACGGCACCCATCGCGAAATACGGGAAGTAGACTCGGCTGCCCTCGAGCGCGGAGCGCTGCAGCGGGCTGGCGTCACGCTCCAGGGCGGCGAACTCGACCGGCGAGAGCACCTTCGGCAGCGGCCGGCGGAAGTAGCGACTGGCCAGGCTCGAGATCTCCTCCATCGTCGTCGCGTTCGCGCCGGCGGTGAGGTGGAAGGTCTCGCCCACGCTGTCGCGGGCTTCACACAGCGCGTGGATCGCGTCGGCCACGTAGTCGATCGAGACGACGTCGACAGGCGCGGAGGGAATCGCGGGCACGGCCGTGAAGAGACCACGCGCGAACGCGCGCAGCGGCCAGTAGAGGACGTTGAAGGCGGCGGTCCAGCCGCTGCGGCGGTCGCCGACGACGATGCTCGGCCGCAGGATCGAGAACGGGAGCCCGGCCCGGGATCGCACGAGCTGCTCGGACTCGAACTTCGACTGCTCGTAGGAGTTGTGGAAGCTCTGCCCCACATCGAGATCGTGCTCGCCGAAGCTGCCGCAGTGATCGCCGGCGACGTAGGCGGTCGAGACCTGGGCGTACCGGTCGAGGCCCCCATGCGCGAGAGCCAGCTCGGCCAGGTCGAGCATCTGCCGGGTGCCGCCGACGTTGACCGCCCGAGCCTCCTCGAGCGGAAGCGTGAACGACACCGAGGCGGCGGAATGCACGATCGTCGAGGCCCGCCGGGCCAGCGTCTGGAGGCATGCCGACGAGAGCCCTAGACTGGGGGCGAGCAGGTCGGCGGCCACCGCGTCCACGCGCTTGGAGTAGCGCCGGCCGCGGACGCCGAAGAGGTTGTTCAGCACCGCGTCGACGCGCGCCCGCGCGGTCCGGTCGTCGGCCGCCCGCACGAGCGTGATGATCCGGCGGTCGCTGCGCTCCAAATACCGCGCTAGCACCTCCATCCCGACGAATCCGGTGACCCCCGTGAGCAGGACGGCGTTGCCGCTCTCGTGTCGGCCGCGCACGACCATCACGCCGCCGGCTTCAGCGACCGCAGCGCCCAGGCCAGGCGCTCGCGGGTCTCGGAGAGAGGGATCAGCTCGTCGACGTGACCGCTGCGGGCCGCGACCTGCGGCCGCAGCTGCGTGTGCGCGTACTCAGCCGCGAGGCGCCCGGTGGCCTCCTCGCGGTCGGGGGCCGCGTCGAGCTCGCGGCGATGGATGATCCCCACCGCCGGCTTGGCCCCCATCACGCCGATCTCCGCCTGCGGCCACGCGAACACGTAGTCCGCGCCGAGGTCCTTGGAGTTCATCGTGATGAAGGCGCCGCCGAACGCTTTGCGCATGATCACGGTGATC
>JADGPN010000077.1 GCA_017882465.1 Solirubrobacteraceae bacterium | reverse complement strand
CTCTTGATGGTGCGCTGCCCTACGGTTCCGTGGACCGATGGCGCGCATTGAGACCCACGGCCTGCGGCGCAGCGTCGGCGTCGGTGGACTGTTCGCCACCGCGTACGGGAATGTCGGCTCCTCCATCTACTACGCGCTGGGGCTGGTGGCCGCGCACGCGCTCGGGCTCACCCCGGTCGTGTTCATGGTGGCCGGCGGCCTGTTCGCGCTGACGGCGAAGACCTACGCCGAGGGCGCCTCGATGTTCCCGGAGGCGGGCGGATCCTCCTCGTTCGCAAGGCACGCCTTCAACGAGCTGGTGTCCTTCTTCGCCGGCTGGGCGCTGAGCCTCGACTACATCCTCACGATCGCCATCTCGGCCTTCTTCGTTCCGCACTACCTGGGCGCGTTCTTCCCGGCGCTCACGCACGGGCCCGGAGACGTGATCGGCGGGATCGTGGTCATCGTCCTGCTGGCGGTGCTCAACATCCGCGGGCTCGGCGAGTCGGCCAAGCTGAACCTGTTCCTCGCCCTGGCCGACCTGGTGACGCAGGTTCTGCTCATCACCGTCGGGTTCTTCCTCGTCCTCGACCCGACGCTGCTCGTCAACCAGGTGCACTTGGGCACGGTCCCCAGCTACTCCGAGGTGATCTTCGCGCTGTCGCTGGCGATGGTCGCCTACACGGGGATCGAGACGGTCTCCAACATGGCCGAGGAGGCCCGCGACCCCGGTCGCGACGTGCCCAAGGCGGTCAACCTCGTCCTGTTCGCCGTGCTCGGCGTGTACGCCGGCATCACCGTGGTGGCGCTGTCGGCGCTGCCGGTGATCACCATGGCCGGGCACCACACGACGCTGCTCGGGCAGCCGCCGCCCAACGGGTTCGAGAACGATCCGGTGCTGGGGATCGTCGAGCACCTGGGCCTCCACGGAGCGGTGCTGACGGTGCTGCGCTACTACGTCGGCGTGCTGGCGGCGACCATCCTGTTCATCGCCACCAACGCGGGGCTGATCGGGATCTCGCGGCTGTCCTGGTCGCTGGCCGAGCACCGGCAGCTGCCGGGGCTGTTCTCGCACCTGCACCCCAAATACCGCACGCCCTGGTTCACGATCATCGCCTTCTCGGTGATCGCCGGAATCCTACTGATCCCCGGCAAGACCGACTTCCTGGGCAACCTCTACTCATTCGGGGCGATGCTGTCCTTCACCACCGCCCACGCCGCGGTGATCGCGCTCCGGGTCAAGGAGCCCGACCGCGAGCGCCCGTACCGAATGCCCTGGAACGTCCGCTTCCGCGGCGCTCAGATCCCGATGACCGCCGTGCTGGGCGGCATCGGGACGTTCGCCGCCTGGATCTCGGTGCTGATCCTCCACACCGAGGCTCGGACGGTCGGCGTCGGGTGGATGGTGATCGGGCTCGTGGGCTACGTGGTCTATCGCCGCCGCCATGGCATGGACCTGTTCAGCCAGTACAAGATCGCCCGCCGCGGGCGACCCGCGTCGTTCATCGAGCTGGCCTACCGTTCCGCGATCGTGCCCATCTTCGGCACCGACGTCGATGCCGCGGCGCTGCGAACCGCGGCCAAGCTGGTCGGCGAGGACGCGATCGTGGAGGCCGTCTACGTGCTCCAGGTCCCCAACCAGCTGTCGCTGGACGCGGGCCTCGAAAAGGAAGAGCAGCTCGGCCTGAGCGTGCTCGAGAGCGCGAAGGTGCGCGGCCGCAAGGCGGGGCTGAGGGTGCAGACGCGGATGATCCGGACCCGCAACCCGGGCGCCGCGATCGTCGAGGAGGCCGAGCGAAGATCGGCCGAGATCATCTACCTGGGGACCGCGCACGCCCCCGCCTCCGAGCGCGCGTTGGGCCCAACGGCGAGCTATCTGCTGGCCCATCGGCCCTGCCGCGTGGTGATCGAGACTCCGCCCGCCGCCTGACCGCGGGGACCCAGGGACGTCACGGACGTCGCCTCCGTGGATAGAATGCCGCGGCCTTGCGACCCGACGTCTCCGACGCCCATCCCCGACGCCGACGCCGTCGCCACGGCCTCCTGCTCGCCCTGGCGATCGCGATGCTCGCATCGCTGGCGCTGGCTCCCGGCGCGTTCGCGAACTTCCTGACCCCGAAGTCAGGAGGATCGCCGAACGCCGACTCGATCGCCGAGCTGTACAAGCTCGTTCTCTACATCGCCGCGTTCGTGTTCCTAGTCGTCGAGCTGACGCTGCTCTACTCGGTCTACAAGTTCCGGGCCAAGAAGGGCGCCGTGGCCGCGCAGATCCACGGCAACACCCGGCTCGAGATCGGGTGGACGGTCGCCGCCGGGCTGATCCTGGTCGTGCTGACGGTGATCACGTTCATCAAGCTGCCGAGCATCATCAACCCGCCGAACTCCGACCCCAAGGGTCTCGTCCTGTCGGCCTCGACGACCGAGCCGTCCCCGCCCAACGGCCGGAAGCTGACGATCTGCGTCACCGGCCGCCAGTACATCTGGCGCTACACCTACGGCGCCGCCTGCCAGCAGAATCCGTTCACGACCAAGCTTCCGTACTCCTACCAGCAGATGGTGGCGCCGGCCAACACGACCGTGGTGCTGGTGATCCAGTCCACCGACGTGATCCACTCGTGGTGGATCCCGTCGATGGGCGGCAAGGTCGACGCGGTGCCCGGCTATACGACGTACACGTGGTTCAAGGCGCCCTACGCCGGCGCGATCTATCACGGCCAGTGCGCCCAGCTGTGCGGGCGCAATCACGCGGCCATGACGGCGCTCGTCAAAGTCGTCAGCCCGACTGACTACCAGGCGTGGATTCAGCAGCAGACCGCGGCGATCAACGCCGCCAACCAGCAGGTGATCCAGCTCCGGCGAGTGCTCACGGCGACCGGAAACCTCTAGGAGAACAGACGCCATGTCCACGACCGACTACGCCGTTCGCCCGGTTCCCCAGATCATCGCCCACGAGGTCCACAAGCCCCGTGAGACCAAGAAGTGGGTCGACTGGGTGACCACGACCGACCACAAGAAGATCGGGATCATGTACATGGTCACGACCTTCGTGTTCTTCATCCTCGGCGGGGTCGAGGCGCTGCTGATGCGAGTGCAGCTGGGTGTGCCGAACAACACCTTGATCAGCGCCGAGCACTACAACCAGCTGCTCACGATCCACGGAACGACGATGATCTTCCTGTTCGTCGTGCCGATCATGGCCGGCTTCGGGAACTACTTCGTGCCGCTGATGATCGGCGCCCGGGACATGGCCTTCCCGCGCCTGAACGCGCTCTCCTACTGGCTGCTGCTGTTCGGCGGGATCGTCTTCTACTTCACGCTCTTCTTCCGCCCGCCCGAGGCCGGCTGGTGGAGCTATCCGCCGCTGTCGGAGGCGCTCTACTCGCCGAGCGCGGGCCAGGACGCCTGGATCTTCCTGATCCACATCACCGGCATCTCCTCGTTGGTGGGCGCGATCAACTTCTACGCCACGATCGTCAACATGCGCGCGCCCGGCATGAGCTGGGGCCGCCTGCCGCTGTTCGTGTGGTCGATTCTGATCTACGCGGTGCTGCTGATCGTCGCGCTCCCCGTGGTTGCGGCGGCGGTGACGATGCTGCTGACCGACCGGCACTTCGGCACCCACTTCTTCGACCCGACCAACCACGGCTCTCCGGTGCTGTGGCAGCACCTGTTCTGGTTCTTCGGGCACCCCGAGGTGTACATCATGATCCTGCCCGGGTTCGGGATCATCTCCGAGGTCATCCCGGTGTTCTCCCGCAAGCCGATCTTCGGCTACAAGGCGATCGCCGCGGCCACCTCGGTGATCGCCTTCCTGGCCGTGCTGGTGTGGGCGCACCACATGTTCGCCTCCCCGGTCCCGGTGGTAGTGCTCGGCTTCTTCATGCTGAGCTCGTTCCTGATCGGCGTGCCCACGGGGGTGAAGATCTTCAACTGGATCGCCACGCTGTGGCGAGGTTCGCTGGTCATGACCGCCTCGCTCTATTACGCCGTGGGTTTCATCGCGATCTTCGTGATCGGCGGGATCACCGGCATCTTCCTGGCCATCTTCCCCGTCGACTGGCAGCTCAACGACACTTACTTCGTCGTTGCTCACTTCCACTACGTGCTGATGGGCGGAGCCGTATTCACAATCTTCGCCGGGATCTACTACTGGTTCCCGAAGATGACCGGCCGCCTGCTCAACGAGCGGGCGGGCAAGGTCTCGTTCTGGATCATGTTCATCGGCTTCAACATGACCTTCTTCGTCCAGCACGCGCTAGGCCTGTCCGGGATGCCGCGCCGGATCTACACCTACCAGCCCGGGCTCGGTTGGAGCACCTACAACTTGATCTCGACGATCGGGTCGTTCATCCTCAGCGCCGGGATCCTGGTCACGGTCATCAACATCGCCCACAGCTTCAAGCACGGCAGGATCGCCGGGCCGGATCCGTGGAAGGCCAACACGCTCGAGTGGTTCACGACCTCCCCGCCGCCGGTGAACAACTTCGACGCGATCCCGCGCGTGCGCTCGGTCGAGCCGATGCGCGACATCCGGCGCCAGGTCGAGCGCTCCACCGGCGTCACGCAGAAGACCGGCGGCAGCGAGCGGTTCGCTCGCGTCTGAGGCGATGTCCACCTCGAGCGTCACCACGGTCCGCGCGGCGCCGGCCCGCTCGACGAGGCGCCAGGTCGTATCGGACTACTTCGAGCTGACCAAGCCGAAGGTCCAGTCGCTGCTGCTGCTGACCACGATCACGTCGATGGAGATCGCCGGCAGCCCCTCGATCTCCCTGATCGCCCTCACCTGCCTCGGCGGCTACCTGTCCGCCGGCGGCGCCGGGGCGGTGAACCACTACTGGGACCGCGACATCGACGCGACCATGAAGCGCACCGCCTCGCGGCCAATCCCGGCCGGCCGCATCTCCCCCCGCTCGGCGCTGGTGTTCGGTTTCGGGCTGGCCGCGCTGTCGTTCGCGCTGATGTCGCTGACGATCAACGTGCTGGCGGCATCGCTGGCCCTGGCCGGCTTCGTCGGCTACGTGGGCGTCTACACCATGTGGCTGAAGCGCCGCACGCCCCAGAACATCGTGATCGGCGGCGCCGCCGGGGCGATGCCGCCGCTGGTCGGCTGGGCAGCCACCCGCGGATCGCTCTCCTGGACCGCGGTCTACCTGTTCGCGATCGTGTTCTACTGGACGCCGCCTCACTTCTGGGCCCTCAGCCTGCTGATGAAGGAGGAGTACGCCAAGGCGGGCGTGCCGATGATGCCCGTCGTCAAGGGTGAGCAGGAGACCCGGCGTCAGATCCTGCTCTATTCGCTGCTGCTCTACTCGGTCACGCAGCTCCCCTTCTGCGCCGGCGCGTTCGGCGGGATCTACCTGGTCGCCTCGATGCTGCTCGGGTTCGTGTTCATCGGCACGGCCTGGGTGCTCTACCGGCGCGCGGACCGCCGCTGCGCGCTGCGGCTCTACCTCTACTCGCTCCTGTACCTGGCGCTCCTGTTCGGCGCCATGGTGGCGGACGTGAAGCTCTAGGAGCCCGACGGATGAATGCGTTGGGGCACTAAGAAGCTCGGAAACGGGATACGATCTCCGGAGGACAGATCATGGACCGCAAGCTCGCACGCAAGAACATCCGCTCAGGACTGATCGCCGGCGCCGTGTGCGTCTTCATGCTCGGCATCACCTTCATCGCGGCCGCCATCTACGTCCACTCCTGATCCCGTGAGCGAGATCGAGCAGGACGCCCCACCCGTCGGCGAGGAGATCCATCTCCCGGGACCGACGCTGATCCCGTTCATGACCGCGATCGGCATCACCCTGATCGTGATCGGCACCACGATCACCATCATCCTCTCCATCGTCGGCGCGATCATCTTCGTCGTGACCACGATCATGTGGATCCGCGACACCCGCCGCGACGTCGCAGCACTGCCCGAAGAGCACCACTAAGCGCCAGCCCTCAGCCTCTCGCCGCCGGCGCCCCAGCCGACCCGGCCGGCACCTCGCAGGTGGCGCCGTCGCCGATCCACACGCGGACGATGTCGCGCATCGAGAGGACGCCGACGAGATCGCCGCCCTCGACCACGATCAGGTGGCGGAAGCCCCCTCGGGTCATCGCCCCGGCGGCGTGCTCGAGCGACCATTCGGGGGAGGCGAAGGTCAGGTCGGCCGTGAGATGCTCGGCCACGAGCTCCTTGTCGGGGTCCTCGCCGGAGCTGATCGAATGCAGGATGTCGCGTTCGGTGATCACACCTGGTCCGGGTGCGTCAGGGTCGAGCACAACGGCCGCGCCGACGTGGCGGCGGCACATCGCGGCCGCGGCCTCGCGCAGCGTATGACCAGGGCCGACGGTGAGCACGATCTCGGACATCCCCTCTCGCACCTGCATGGGCTCTCCCCGGTTCGTTTGCAACGATTGCCGCAATCATAATCGACCTTCTGGGCACCTTTGGCGAGCCCGATCCGGTTCGATTGTCGTTTGTCTCGCAGAACCCATAGGATGCCGCCCCGAACGATGTCGGAGGGACACGGACAAGCAGGTGCGTAAGCACCCCGTAGTGCAGCTGCTGCTGATCGGCGCGATCGGGACCGCGATCGGACTCCCGATCGCGCTGGCGATCCCGTGGTTCCCTGCTCAGGCCGCCACGCAGGCCCACCGGATCGACACGCTCTACCACGTGCTGCTGATCGTGTCGGTGCCGATCTTCGTCGGCGTGCTGAGCGTCGTTCTCTACTCGGTGTGGAAATTCCGGATGAAGCCGGGCGAGGAGGGCAAGGACGGTCCGCCGATCCACGGCAACACCCGGCTCGAGGTGGTGTGGACCGCCGCGCCGGCGATCCTGATCGTCGCCCTCTGCACCTACGCCTACACGGTGCTGCACGCCAACGAGGTGACGAAGCCGGGCGAGCGGACGGTCAACGTGATCGGCGAGCAGTTCGCGTGGTACTTCACCTATCCTTCATCGCCCGGCAAGTCGGTCGTCACGCAGCAGCTCTATCTGCCCAAGGGCCAGCCGGTGGTGTTCAAGATCCACAGCCGCGACGTGATCCACGAGTTCTTCGTCCCGGCGTTCCGCCTGCAGCTGGCCGCCGTGCCCGGGATCACCACCACCCTGCGCGCGACGCCGGATAGGCTCGGCGTCTACTCGGTGGTGTGCAACCAGCTGTGCGGGAACGGCCACGCGACGATGCGCGCGACCGTGCACGTACTGACGCCCGCGGCCTTCCAGGCCTGGCTGGCCAAGCAGCCGGTACAGCCCAGTCCCGGCTACAGCTTCAGCTCCACCGGTGGCGGCGCGCCCGCTCCCGCACCGGCCCCCGCGCCGAGCGGGAAAGCCGGGAACGGCAGCGCCACGGCGGCGGCCGGCAAGGCGATCTTCACCGGCTCCGGGGGCTGCGGGGCGTGCCATACGCTGGCCGACGCGGGCACCACCGGCGCGGTGGGCCCGAACCTCGGCATTCGCCTCGTCCCCGACGCGAAGAAGCGCGGCCTCCCCCTGGCCGCGTTCATCAATGAGTCGATCACGAAGCCGAACGCGTTCATCGCCCCGGGCTACCCGGCCGGGGTGATGCCCCAGACTTTTGGCCAGACCCTGACGGCGACTCAGATTCAGTCGCTTGTCGCCTACCTCGCGAGCGTGACAAAGTGACCAGTCTCAAGGAGATCCGCTGATGCTCATCAAGCTCCGCGCACCCGGCTGGTACCGCGCCGCCCTGTTCGACGTGATCGGATTCGCGTTCGCGTTCGGTCTCGTCGTCCTCATCCGCACCCTGATGCACGAGCATCCGGTCCTCGACGGCTACGCGATCACCACGGTGGCGCTGATCGCCGTGCCCCTGTTCTTCCTCGTCGGCCTCGGCGTGGCGGACTACTGGTTCTATTGGGCGGCCGGCAAACGCACCCGGCCCGAGGACCACTCAGCCCACGGCGCCCGTACGTGGCGGGACTACTTCCGCGTCAACACCGACCACAAGGTGATCGGGATCCAGTACGTGGTCACCTCGTTCTTCTTCCTGCTCATCGGGGGCCTGCTGGCGATGCTGATGCGCGCCGAGCTCGCCCAGCCGGGCATGCAGTTCGTGACCCCTGAGCAGTACAACGGCCTGTTCTCGGTCCACGCCTCGCTGCTGATCTTCCTGTTCGTGATCCCGGTGTTCGCCGGGCTGGCGAACTTCGTCCTGCCGCTGATGATCGGCGCCCCGGACATGGCCTTCCCGCGGCTGAACGCGCTCTCCTTCTGGCTGCTGCCGATCGCCGGGCTGATGATGCTGGCGAGCTTCCTGGCCCCGGGCGGCTCGTTCGCGTCCGGCTGGACCGCGTATGCGCCCCTGTCGACCTCGCTGCCGCTGGGTCAGACCTTCTTCACGCTCGCGGTGCAGTTCGCCGGGGCGTCATCGATTGCCACGGCGCTGAACTTCCTGGTCACGATCATCACCATGCGGGCGCCGGGGATGAGCTTCTTCCGGATGCCGCTGCTGGTGTGGGCGAACTTCTCGACCTCGCTGCTGGTCGTCATCGCGACCCCGTTCATCGCCGCCTCGCAGTTCTTCGTGCTGCTCGACCGGGCGCTCGGCTTCCAGTTCTTCAACGCGTTCGTGGGCGCGGGCAAGAACGGCAACGTGATCATGTACCAGCACGTCTTCTGGTTCTACTCGCACCCAGCGGTCTACATCATGATGCTGCCCGGGTTCGGGATCATCTCCGAGGTCCTCGCGGTCAAGGCGCGAAAACCCATCTTCGGCTATCGGATGATGGCCTTCTCGCTGCTGGCGATCGTGGTGCTCGGCTTCACCGTCTGGGCGCACCACATGTTCGTCTCCGGGATGGCGCCATGGATCCGCATCCCGATGATGGTGACGACCGCGATCATCGCGATCCCCACCGGCATCAAGGTCTTCTCGTGGCTGGCGACGCTGTGGCGAGGGGTACTGCGCCTCGACACGCCGATGCTGTTCGCGCTCGGCTTCCTGACCATGTTCACGCTGGGCGGGATCAGCGGCGTGATGCTGGCCATGATCCCGTTCGACATCCACGTCAGCGCGACCTACTTCATCGTCGCCCACATCCACTACGTGCTGTTCGGCGGCTCCCTGTTCACCATCTTCGCCGGCGTCTACTACTGGTTCCCGAAGATGACGGGGCGGATGTTCGACGACCGGCTGGGCAAGCTCCACTTCTGGCTCACGTTCATCTTCTTCAACATCACCTTCGGCCCGATGCACCTGATCGGGATTCAGGGCATGCCGCGCCGCGTCGCCGACTACGCGCAGCAGTTCGCGACCTGGAACCTGATCATCTCGCTGGCCAGCTTCGGGCTCGGTCTCAGCACGCTGGTGTTCCTCTACAACATGGTCGCCAGCTGGCGCGGCGGACCGCGGGCGGCTGCGAACCCGTGGCGTGCTCTGACGCTCGAGTGGCAGGTGTCCTCGCCGCCGCCGATCTTCAACTTCGACGCCGTCCCGACCGTCGTCGGCGGCCCCTACGAGTACGGGGTCCCCGGTGCGGTGCACGGGATCTTCAAGTCGCCGGCCGAAGCCAGGCCGACCGGCACGATCGCGACCTCACCGACGCCGGAATAAGGGAGGCCCAGTTCGATGAGAACAGTCCTGGTCGTCGCCAACGAGACCCTCGGCGGGCGCTCGCTGATCGAGGCGGTGCGCAAGCGCGCCGAGGCCGGAGACGTGCGCTTCGTCCTCTGCGTGCCCCAGACCCGGCCGCGACAGGGACTGGTGATCTATGACGACGCCGTCTTCGACGCCGCCCAGGCGCGTGTCGACCTGGCGCTCGGCTTCGTGCACACCGAGGGCCTGACCGCGATCGGCGAGGTCGGCGACCCCGACCCCTACACGGCCACGATCGACGCGGTGCACGAGCACCGTCCCGACGAGATCATCGTCTCCACCTACCCCGAGACGCGCTCGGGCTGGCAGCGCCGGGACCTGATCGAGCGTCTGCGCCACGCCACGGGGCTGCCGGTCGAGCACGTGGTGGCCGACCCTGACACCGAGGGTCTCCCCTTCCACGTCACGCTCGCGGTGGCCAACCGCACCGCCAGCGGCGACGAGCTGTTCGAGGCCCTCAAGGCGAGAGCCGAGTCAGAGACCGACCGGCGCGAGCGGCTGTTCGTGGTCGTCGTGCCTCAGGAGGGCGGGGACGGGTCGGCGGTCAGGCGGGCCCGCACGCGGCTCAAGCTGGTGCTCGACCGCCTGGACGCCGCGAAGCTGCTGGCCGCCGGGACGATCGGTGACCCCGATCCCTACACCGCGACCATGAACGCCCTGCAGTACTTCCGTGTCGATGACATCGTGATCTCGACGCTGGCGGAGACCAAGTCGGGCTGGATGCGCTCGGATCTGATCGAGCGTGTGCGGCGAGCCAGCAACAAGCCGGTCGAGCACGTGATCCACCGCGACGTCGAGACCGCCAGCGCGTAGAAGGAGCCGGATTGGAAGCCTCAGCGATCAGCCACGCCGAGCATCACGGCCCGCCGCCGGCGCACCGCTCCTCACGGGTCGAGGCGCCGCTGCTCGGCATGCTGCTTTTCATCATCTCCGAGGTGATGATCTTCGGGGCGTTCTTCACGGCCTACTTCTTCATCCGGGTCGTGAACCACAACCCCTGGCCCGCTCCGGGGACGACGCTGCCGGAGGCGGTCGCCGGCGTCAACACGGCGATCCTGCTGTCCTCGTCGCTGACCCTGCACTGGTCTCTGGTGTCGGTCAAGAGCGGCAACCGCTTCGGGCTCAAGGCGGGAATCGCGTCCACCTTCCTGCTCGGCCTGACGTTCCTGTTCGTGCAGATCAACGAGTACGTGCACATCGGCTTCGCGCCCTATCAGTCCGCCCAGGCGTCCATCTTCTACGGACTGACCGGCCTGCACGGCGCCCACGTGTTCATCGGGCTGTGCCTGCTGCTGATGGTCACGATCCGCGCCTTCCGCGGCCACTATTCGCCCGAGAGCCATCGCGGGATGGAAGTGCCCGGGATCTACTGGCACTTCGTCGACATCATGTGGGTCGTCGTGTATACGACCGTGTACGTGCTCTAACGGCTCTCGCCGTGCTGAACCCGCTCCGCTCAGAGGCAGAGGCGTTCCGGGCCCTGATCTACGTGGTGGTGGCCGTGGCCGCGATCCTGGCCGTGATCGGCCTCATCCAGGCGCTGAGCTGACCGTCTCCGGGTGCGCGCCGGCGCGCCAGGCGTCAACATGACGGGTGTGGTGTCGAGCATGATCCCGCTGGCCGCCGCCGGTCCGGCCGGCACGATCGGCCTGCCGCTGCTGGTGCTGCTGTACTGGCTCCCCTACTACCTGCGCGTGCGCACGCTCGCGCATGAGGGCCGCCCGGTGCCGACCTGGCGCATCGTCTGCTTCGCCGCCGGTCTGGGGGTGCTGGCGCTGGCCCTCACCCCGCCGGTGGGGAAGCTCAGCGACCAGCTGCTGGTCGCGCACATGGCCGAGCACCTGCTGATCGGTGATCTGGCCGCTCTGCTGCTCGTTCTCGGCTTCACCGGTCCTGTGCTCGCCCCCCTGCTCCGCAACCGCGTGATCGGCCGCTTGCGCGTGCTCACGCACCCTGTGGTGGCGGTCCTGCTGTGGGCGGTCAACTTCTATGCCTGGCACCTCCCGGTCCTCTACCAGGCCGCCCTGCGCCACGACGCCGTGCACGCGCTCGAGCACGCCACCTTCCTGCTCTTCGGGATGGGGGTGTGGATGGCGCTGCTCGGCCCGCTGCCCAAGCCGGCCTGGTTCGGCAACGCCGCCCGGCTCGTGTACATCATCGTGGTGCGCCTGATCGGCACCGTGCTGGCGAACGCGATGATCTTCGCCGGCGCCGTCTTCTACCCGTACTACGCGTCGGGCGACGCCCACTGGCACATCAGCCCGATCGCCGATCAGGTGGCCGCCGGCGGCCTGATGATGGTCGAGGAGAGCCTGCTCACGATCGGCCTCTTCTGCTGGCTGTTCCTGAAGGTGGCGCGCGAGGGCGAGGAGCGCCAGGGCCTACTCGACTATGCGGCGGCGAACGGGGTTGAGCTCGACGAGGAGCGCGCCGCGCGCGCGGTGGCCGCGGGACGCGGCGAGGAGCTGCGCGAGCGGATCAGCCGGCGGACGGCCGCCCGCGCTACTTGACGGTCAGCGTGCCCTGCATCCCGGCGGCGCGATGGCCGGGAACGGTGCAGAAGAACGTGTACTTGCCGGGGGCCAGCGTGGGCGCGATCGTGGAGACGCCGCCGTTCTGGACGATCGGGCCGACGACGTTGACACCACTCCCCGTGATCGCGATGTCGTGCGGCACTGAGGACTTGTTCTGCATCTTCACCGTCACCTTGCCCGAGGTGGCCGTGGCGCTCGAGGCGAGGTACTTCAGCTGCCCGGTCGGATCCGCGTCGATCTGCAGGACGCCGTTCTGCTCGCTGACGGGCTTCTGGGTCACGTTGGCGACGGCATTTCCGAGCGCGCCGGTGTCCTGCCCGGGCCTGGCGGCCACGGCGGCCACGTATCCGGCCACGTCGCCGGCGGCCTGGCCCTTGTAGAGCATCGCCGGCATCGCGCCCAGCGGGTTCGGGTAGAGGATCTGGAAATTGACGATGCCGCGGATGTCGTTGCTCTTGAATCCGTTCGCCCGCGCGTCGGCGAAGGCCTGGTCGAGATTGGGGCCGATGGTGCCCGTGGTGTTCGCGTGAGCCAGCGTGTGGCAGGCGCCGCATTTGGCCACGAACAGCTGCTTGCCATGCACGAGATTGTCCGTGGGGTGCTTGACCGCACAGCCGCCCAGGGCAACCAATAGCGATGCCGCTGAGGCAAGCGCCGCGAAGCTCCGACGGCCGCGTGAATGCGCCTTCACCATAGTTCGAGTGCGGCACTCTATCCCAGCGCACGGCGACGGTGTTGGCCCATGATCTCCGGGCCGACAAAGAGCGGCTCGGGGGGCCCTCTGGGAAGCACGCGCCAGCGGCGCTGGTAGCATGGCGGCGGTGAGAACGCGCCAGAAGTACAGGATGCGAACCCCCTCCACCGGTCGCGAGATACTGATCGAGGCGGAGCCCGGGCGCATCTATCTGGACCGTGAAACAGGCGAGCAGCTCGAGGTCGTGGGAAGGGTGCTTCCCTTGGCACCAATGCGATCCGAACTGCCGTGGGCCGTCGAGAATCTCCGCTTCTGCAACTGGTGCGACCAGCTCACGCAGAGGGACCTCAACGACTGCCCCCACTGCGGCCGGCGGATGGAGCCGCTCGGCACGTGAGCGTGCCCACCATGCGCCTCTATTCGCATGTGAAGCTCCCGGTCGCCGCGTTCGCGTCAGGCCTTGCGCTGGCGGTGGGCCTCGCTGCCTGCGGCGGTGGAGGATCGAGCCAGGGCGACACCTCCGGTGCGCCCCAGCTGACGGTCCCGACCGGCGGCGCCGCCAGTGCAGCCGCGAACACGTCGGGGACCACCACGACGCCGACCTCCACCACCTCGACGACCACGACGGCATCCGGCAGCTCGGGCGCCGGCTCATCAGGCGGCTCGGCGTCGTCCTCTGGCGGCACCTCAGCCTCCGGCGGCACCTCCGGCTCGGGCTCGGGCTCGGGCTCGGGCTCGGGCTCCGGCTCCGGTTCCGGCTCGTCCGGCGGCACGTCGACGTCCGGCGGCGCCAGCGCCGGCGGCGGGACGTCCGGCGGCGGCACCAGCACCAGCAGCGGCGGAAGCTCCGGCAGCGGCGGGGCAGGCCTCGGGACCTCCGCCTTCTGTCAGCAGAACCCCGGCGCCTGCTAGATCGCTGATCCGCAGGTGTGACGCGCCGCGAGGGACGCCTCGAGGCGGACGCTGCTAGGGCGCCACGCCACCGCCCGTCGTGGGCGCCAGGGTGACCGTGGTGGCCCTGGGGATGCGCTTGCTGGCCACGACGCGGCGGCCCTTGACGACGATGCGGCGGCGGCCTTTGACCTGGTCCTTGGGCGCCCCCGGGGTCGTGACCTCGGTCGCCGTGAACTGCACGCGTGTGGACACGTAGAAGCACTTGTACTGCGTGTTGGCACCGATCGTCAGCTGGGCGGTCTGGATGTTGAACGTCGTGCACTGGGTCGCGCGGCTGGCCCGGTACTGGAACTGCTTGGCCGGCAGGCTGATCGAGAGGATTGGCGCCCAGGTGCTGACCGACAGCGCGATCGCGTCGCCCTTCTGCGCGTCCAGCGAGGTCGTGAGCGGGAACTGGACCACGTGCCCGAACCACGGCTGCACGTGGAACAGCGGGCTCTGATCGCGGACGGTCCACTGCCGCTGCAGCTTGTTCTTGCCTGGCTTCAGGACCGTGATGGCGATCTTCGAGGTGCCGCCGTAGGCGGAGTCCAGGCCGGAGACGTCGGCCTTGGTCAGCTTGGCCAGACCGACCGTGAACGCGACGATGCGCCCGGATGTCTTGACCGTCGTGGGATAGGCCACACCGTCGGCCAGCGTCTCGAGCGCTGTCGTCTCGGTGAGGATGATGGTGCAGTTGACTTTCGAAACCCCGGCGGGGCAGGCTGGTGCGACCACAGGCGAGGTCGTTTGGCCGAGCTCGACGATGGAGGCGGAGGCGGAGGCGGGTACCAGCGCGGCGCCGAGCGTAATCGCGGCGATGGCGGCCTTGAAAGAGCGTGTCATATCGTCATTGAACACGACCGTGCGGCCGGAGTAGCGGTGCAAGCCGCCTCCCGGCGTCGCAGGCAAGGCCCGGCCACGAGCGCTCGTGGGCCGGAAACGACGGGCTGCGCGACTAGATCTTGGTGACGTTTACAGCCTTGGGGCCCTTGGGACCGGCCTCCTCCTCATAGGAGACCTTGGAGCCCTCCGGAAGCGAGCGGTAACCGTCGCCGTTGATGCCGCTGAAGTGGACGAACAGGTCCCGGCCCCCATCATCAGGAGTGATGAAGCCGAAGCCCTTGTCGTCGCTGAACCACTTGACGGTACCCGTTGCCATGAAATCCCCTTCGAGACTGCGCTATCAGGAATAAGCCGGGTCCGTTGGGCCCGATCCGCGGGAAAACGTAGCAGGCACGGCCGCACGCCGACGCCTGACATCGGTGAGCGTTCTCTCAGCGGCCCTCGAAGGTGGCCTTGCCGGGACGGTCGGTGAGAAACGAACCGCACGCTGCAGGTCCTCGGTCTGCACGCGGACCGGCGCGGTGGCGCTCATCGCAGCAGCTCCGCCGTGGCGGCGATCTCGCTGAGATCGCCCAGCGCGGGAACCCAGGGCAGCCGCAGCGGGTCGCCCGCGTAGCGAGGGATGACGTGAATGTGGAAATGGAACACGGTCTGCCACGCGTCAGCGCCGCAGCTGTTGAGCAGGTTGACGCCGTCCGCGCCGAGGCTGTGCTTGAACCGCCGCGCGAGCCGCTGCGCGCCATGGATGGTGGCCGCCAGGTCATCCGGCTCGACCTCGAGCAGGTCCTTGGCGTGGCGCCGGGAGACGACCAGCGCGTTCCCGCGCGTGGCCGGGTTGATGTCCATGAACGTGATGGTGCGCTCGTCCTGATCGATGGTCTGGGACGGAAGCTCGCCGGCGACGATCTTGCAGAACAGACAGTTGGGGTCGCTCACGGGCCCGAGCTTATCTCCCGAGCAGCTCACGCGCCCGGTTCAGCGCCTGCTCGCGAGTCCTCACCTCGCCGGCGAACGACGCCTCCTCGAGCTCGGCGAGCACCTCCCCGATCCTGGGTCCCGGGCTGATCCCCAGCTCGCGCGTGATCTCGTCGCCGCGGAGGATCGGCTTGGGTGGCTTCTCGCGCCAGGCCAGGGCCTCCCCGACCATCTCCCGGGCCAGGCTCAGGTGCTTGGCAATGGCCGCCTCGGAGCCGGCTCCGCGCGTGGCCAGGCGGTCGGCCACGCTCAGCACCGTGACGTCGGCCTGCACCGGTGCGCTGGCGTGCAGGTAGCGATAGACCAGACGCCGAGAGAGCGGCACCTCGTGAACCAGGAACCCGAGCCGCAGGTGATGACGGGTCAGGGCGGCCACGTGCTCCACGAGCCGGTCGCTGGCTCGCAGCCGGGTCAGGGCGGCCGCGGCCATCCGCGCCCCCAGCGCGTCATGGCCGATGAACGTGACTCGACCCTCCGGGGTGACGGAGCGCGTCTGCGGCTTGGCGATGTCATGGAACAGGGCACCGAAGCGCAGCGCGTCGCCGCGGCTCAGGTTATTGGCCAGCGGCTCTGCCAGCAGGCGCCGAAGGCCCTCAGCGGCCGCGCCGAACGCGGCCGAGGGATCGCGCTGCA
>JADGPN010000324.1 GCA_017882465.1 Solirubrobacteraceae bacterium | reverse complement strand
TGGCGAAACTCAGGGAAGCCGGCGAGCGGAGCGAGACACCTGCAATGCGGTCAGCGCGGTACTCGTCAGCGAGGTCTGCGGCGACTTGTCGCGTTCCACCGCGGCGGCGTCAAGCGCGCCGCGCGCGCTTCCGCATCGCCGGGAGCAACCAGTCCTTTCGTTGCGGCGCCGCCAGTGCTGTTGCTCGTCCTGAGCGGGCGTGTCGGGCCGCATCCTTCGGCTGGTCGAGATGCCCGCCTTGAGCGCGAAGCGGCAGGGCGGTCTAGTTCGACGATCGCCGCAGGTGCGTCGCTTCGGTCACCATGCGCTCAACAATCGTGGCCGCCGGTTCGATGGCGTCAATGAGTCCGGCGGCTTCGCCAAACCAGACGCCCGTGTCCTCGGGGTCGCCGTCCGCGAAGGCCTGGAGGTAGCGCGGACCTTCAATCGCAACCTGCTGCGCGAGATCCGATTCGCGGCCGTGCCATCGGTTGACGAACCCATTGCGCTGGATCCGGGCCGTGAACTCCTGCGGCCAGGGCAACTCACGCACGATGTCGGCGAGATGGGTGCGCATCGTGGCGTCGCCGTTGGACTCGACGATCGCTTGCCGATGCAGCGGTTTGACCAATGACTCCTGCGAAGCGCAGAGTCGCGTGCCGACGAGCACGCCGTCGGCGCCGAGCGTCACCGCTGCCGCCAACCCTCGCCCATCGGCCACTCCGCCCGCGGCCACGAGCATGGTGTCAGGTGACGTGTGGGCCAGTAGGTCCGCGACTTCAGGGACGAGAGTGAAGGTCCCGCGGTCGGCGCCGTGTCCGCCGGCCTCCGATCCTTGTGCGACGACGATGTCGGCCTCGGCGTCGAGAGCAGCCCGCACATGGCCGAGGTTCTGGCACTGGCACATGAGGATTGCGCCGGCGGCCTTGATGTCCGCGGCGAAGGTCAGCGGGTCGCCGAACGAGAGCATCACGGCGGCCGGTCTGTGCGCCAGAGCGGCGTCCATGACGCTTGGGCGCCGGGCGGCGGACCAGGTGATGAATCCGACGCCGACCCGTTCGCCTTGGGCCGCTTGGAACTGCTCCTCGATCCATTCGGGGTCGCCGTACCCGCCGCCGATCAGGCCGAGCCCGCCGGCGCGGCTGACCGCTGCCGCAAGCGCCCCTCCGCCAACGAATGCCATAGGCGCCGAGATGATGGGGTAACGGATATCCAGCGCGTTGGTCAATCGGTTCGACAGCGCAGTCACATTCGCCAGTGTCGCACGGCGCACAGCCAGGTTCGTGCCAGGCGCTGGGAACTCATCGACGACTTCCGTGAGCCCGAGGCGCGAGGGACGCCACGATTCGTCGCGAACGCCGCCTTCGGGGCGTTGCCAACTCTGCCGCTTCGCGCCCGAACGCGAGCGTCTCGATCTGGCTCTCGCTCCGGACGAGCAGCAGCACTGGCGCATTCCTCCTCCTCCTCCTCCTCCTCCTCCTCCTCCTCCTCCTCCTCGTCGAAGCAGAAGCTCGCCCGGCCGTGCGCTGGATCGAGCGCAGCGCGGTAGCGCGAGATCGTGTCGCTCCTGCTTCCGTCGTGCGGCGTGCATCTCGCGATCAGTCGTTGAGCCACCCGTTTTGCCGGTCACCCTCCACCGGTGCATTGGTCGAGGATCGAGCGGGCTGCCGAGTCCGTTCCCAATTCTCAGCTGTTGTGGGCGGTCTCCAGCCGCCCGGGAACATCACACTGCGGCGGTGCCGATCAGGCCTCTGCGCGTTACGAGCTTGGCGAGGCCCTCTTCGGAGAGGCCGTCGGTTCCGGCCGGGCGGCGTGGAAGGACGAGATAGCGCGTTTCTGCGTTTGCGTCCAAGACGTTGATCGTCACGTGCTCGTTTGGGAAGTAGCCAAACTCGGCGAGCACTCCGCGCGGGTCGCGCACGACGCGCGCTCGATAAGCATCGCTCTTGTACCAGGATGGCGAGGGGCCCAGGAGCGCCAGCGGGTAGCACGAGCACAGCGTGCACACGACGACATTGTGGACTTGCTCCGTGTTCTCGACGACCCGGAGCACAACGGCCGGGCCACCGCCAACCGAGTACCCAAGCTCTGCGATTGCTGCGGCGCCGTCGTCGAGCAGTCGCTGGCGGAACTCGTCATCGGACCAGGCTCGCGCGACGATCCGTGCACCGTTAGCCGGCGACGACGTGGCCGGTAGGCGGTCAAGAAACGCGTCAAGCTCAGCGCCAGTGACGACGCCGGCCTCTTCGAGCAGGCGCTCCAGCACCCGGCCGCGGTGGGCAGGGGAATCCGGCTCGTCGGTATGGACGTGACTCACGGCAGCTCGAGGTAGGACTGCCAAAGCTCGATCGTCACGGTGTGACCCGGCACGCCCCACAGCTCCGCGGAGTCGAACCGGACGGCGTACACGGGTTCGCGATCCCCGGCGTCACCCGCGACAACGCGATCCGGGAGCAGGCTGCTGCAATGCACGGCGACGATCGTTCCCTCGTGACCACGCACGTAACGCGGCAACCGGGTATGACCGCCGCGATCCCGTGCTTGAGCGCGCACTCGGTCGCCAATCCGGCAGATCTCAGGCACGCACGGCCTCCTCGACCGCGTCGCGATCCACCACACCCCGCTCCACGACCAGCGTCTCGATCGCCGCCAGCCACTTCTCGTAATAGGAAGCCTCCAAGTAGCGCGCCGGCGGCAGACGCTCGATTGCATCACGAAACTCATCGATGTTGTACAGCCCCTTACCGAGCAAGGCAAACACCAGCGCGTACACGCGCGCCTCCCAATCGGCATGGAACGGCTCGGAACTCTCGCTCGTGTCGATCGGACCGAAGCCCTCAGTACCCCCAAGATCATTGATCCGAGCCACCGACGCAAGGCTAACCGGTCCGACATCCACCGCGGAGGATTCCTCCGCGGCCGTACGACGCACCGCCAGCGAACTCGCGTGCCAACGCCTACCCACCGATCGATCGCGACCCAGATGCGCTCCGCCGAGGACAGGGAGACCTCCTCTGTTCCCGCGACGGGCATCTCAACCAACCTCGCAAGAGTCCCGCATTGCGCGGAAAGCGCGACTCGTACAGGGGTGCGCGTCGCCCCGAACGCCGATCGTCTCAGCCCGACAGCCGCTGCCTCGCGCCCGGCGTGCTGAGGTTCTCGCGTCGATTGTCTGAGCTCGCCGGCATTGCACGTATCGTGGCGGAGATGGAGCGGGGCGGCGGACGGTCGATCCTGACGATGTCCTTCGTCTGGCGGCCTCCGAGCGAATGTTCGCTGTCCGCGTCGACGCTCATGCACGGCGGCGCTTCGCCCTGTAGCAGGCCGGGCAGCCGGAGCCATCGGTGCGCGTCGAGACGGCGGTCTTCCATTCATGCCCGCAGCTTCCACATTGCCACCAGAGCTTGAGGCTGGATCGCGCGCCAAGTCGGGTCGGGTCGATCCCGGGATTGCGCTGCGGGTGCAGCTCGGCGGCGACGTCGGGATGCTTGACCGCGAGTGACCGCGCTGGCTCGACCTCGCTCTGGGTCCTGGCACGGCGCTTGAGCCCACACACCGGGCAATTGCTTCTACGGGCCGTTCGGTTATGTACGGCTGCCCGCCATTGATGCCCGCACGCAGCGCAGCACCACCAGACCTTCTGCTTCGAGCCCGGGCTGATCTTCGCCGGGTCGAGATCGCTGTTGCGGGTCGGGTGCCACTCGGCAAGCAGGCCAGGGTGGAGAGCCTGAAGTGATCGCTCGCGAGCGACGGTTCTGGGTCCGCGCTTACGCTGGCGATCGCACTCAGGACACCCAGAGCCAGCGGCGCGAGCTGCGGCTATCGCCTCCCACTCGTGCCCGCACTGCTTGCAGCGCCACCACAGCTTGCGGCTCGACTTCGCTGCGATCGCGGAGGGGTCCTCGACCGTGGGGTTGCGCTTGGGGTGCAGCGCACTGGCGAGGTCGGGGTACGCCGCCAGGGAGCGCCAGCGTGGCACCCGGACGGGCGGACGCAGCGCGACAGGCACCCCTACGCCTTCGCCGAAGCCGCTGCTGCGTTCGATCTGGCTCGTCGCGTAGGCGCTGTGCTGCATGCTGAGATCGTGTGAGCAGGTCGCCACTTTGACGGGCAGGTGGAAGGCTTCGCGGTACTCCGCGAGCGTCCATCCGTGGGTTCGGCGTAGGTGCGAGCTGCCGAGCAAGCGAAACCACTCGCCGCACAGGTGGCACTGCACGCGATCCTCGTCGGGATCGTAGGCCAGCTCGGCGAGCTGCCCGAAATACGGCGTTCCATCCGGCAGCCGCTGCAGCTCGCTGTCCCGAGTGCTCATGTCCTGCTCTTGGCCGGCGGGATAAGCGGTGATCGGGACGCTCTCATTCACCGAGGCGAGGTCGCTCAGCGCGCCAGATGACCCGTCAGCAGGTCCACCGCCTGCCACCCGCTGCGCCGCCGGTCAAGCACCACCGCCCAGTCGCGCGGCGCTACGGTCTGGCGCAGCTCGAGGACCGCGGTGCCGCCGTCCTGCAGCACCCGCCGAACCGCCACCGAGAAGCTCGTGATCTGACGGAAGTAGCTGTTGCAGCTGCCGTGCACGGCGTTCCCGTAAGCCTGGGCAAGCTGCGGCGCGAACAACTCCGAGCAGACCCGCGCCGGATTATCGAGGGCCGCAGCCTCATACGAATCCAGCCACGCCCGCGGCGTCACCGGTAGCCACGGCTGCGCCGGCCCCGATGAGAGCTCCGCCACGGACCAGCTCCCCGCCAGATACGCGGCGACGATCACCGCGGCAACCACTACGAGCCAGCGGAGAACGCGCCGATCGCCGTGCGATCGCCCGCCGGCGATACCCACAGGTGCCAGCTCGACTCTCACGGCCGCGCCCACCGTCCGGGGAGACGCGGTGATGTTCTCACGGCTGGCGCTGGGGCGCCAGCGCCCCCAGTGCGTGTCGTGCTCACCACGGATCCGGGCGATCATCG
>JADGPN010000323.1 GCA_017882465.1 Solirubrobacteraceae bacterium | reverse complement strand
GAACAGGGCCGGCGGCTGCAGCCCCGCGAGCCGGGGGTAGAAGCCGCTGCGGCCGAACGGGGCCTCGAGATAGATGTTGCGCGCGCAGGAGAGGAACGCGTACCGGGCGCCGGCGGAGTGATAGATGCGCCGGAACTCGTCAACCATCAGGTCGCCGACGGCTGGGTCGACCAGGTCACGGTCGAAGAAGATGCTCCAGAACTGCGCTGCCACCAGCGAGCGCCGGAAGCCGTGGGGCAGGAACCCGAGCTCAGGGCGCAGCAGACGCACGATCGGGTGAAATCCGCGCTTGACCCACGCGACGGCGGGGCACAGCAGCGCCATCGCCGCGACTCGCTCGGGGGCGAGCAGGCCGGCCTCGATCGCGACTCGGCCTCCCATCGAGTTGCCGACCATGTGCGCGCGCTCGATCCCGAGCTCGTCCATCAGCCCGATCATGATCTCGGCGAACCAGCGCGCGTTGTAACCGCCGGTCGCGGGCTTGCTCGAGGACCCGAAGCCCGGCAGGTCCGGCGCGTGGACGCGATAACGGGAGCTGAGCGCCGCCGCGGTCTCGAACAGCGATGCCCTCGTGCCCCCGAGGCCGTGGAGCAGCAGCACGTCGGGGCCCTGGCCCATGGTCAGCGTCGAGACGCGATGGCGTCCGACCGGCACGTCTCGAATCTGCACCAGCGGCGGGCGTCCGTTGGGCAGCCGGAACATGCCCTCGAAGGCCACGGCGTGGTCGAGATTGCCGCGCACCGCGAGCAGCCGGCGCTGGAAGGCCTCGACTCCGGAGAACTCGCCCTCGCGCAGGCGCATCCAGGTGTCTGAATCGGTGGAGATCGTCACGTCCGGCTTACGGCGCGTGGCGCCCTTGCGCACACGGGCGCCGTGACGGGTGCAGCGGACCTCCCAGATATGGCCCAGATCGCCGAGTCTGACGTGATAGGTGGCGTCGAATCCCTCGTCTGCGCCCAGGTACCGATCCGGGAGCGACCGGAAGGCTCCGTCGACCAAAGCGAGCCGCTCTGAGTGCGGGAGCTTGCCAGGCACCGCGGGCACCCTATCCATCGCGCCGGGCGGACGCGCCGCCGGGCGCTACTGTTGCCGCACTTTGCGCACGATCAGCCTGCACGACACCCTGACCGGCGAGGTGCGAGTCCTCGAGCCACGCGAGCCCGGCAAGGCCGGCATCTACGCCTGCGGCCCGACGGTCTACGGCCGTATTCATGTCGGTAACGCCCGCCCCTTCGTGATCTTCTCGCTGCTCAAGCGATTCCTTGTCCACGAGGGTTACATCGTAACATTCGTAGCTAACGTCACCGACGTCAATGACAAGATCTACGACAAGGCGCGTGGCGAGGGAGTGTTGAGCGCCGAGCTCGCGAGCGAGATGACGGCTGCCTACATGGCCGATACGGAGGCTCTGGAGCTCGGGCGGCCCGACCACGAGCCGCTGGCCACCGAGACGATGGGGGAGATCGTCTCCCTGATCGAGAGCCTGGTCGAGAGTGGTCATGCCTACGAGTCCGGCGGGGACGTGTACTTCTCCGTACGTGGCTACCCGGAATACGGAGAGCTCTCACATCGCAATGTGGATGCGATGGATCAGGGGGAGGGAGTCGAGGGCGCTGAGCTGAAGCGAGACCCGCTTGACTTCGCGCTCTGGAAGGCCCACAAGCCGACCGAGGACACCGCCTGGGACTCGCCCTGGGGGGCGGGACGACCCGGTTGGCACATCGAATGCTCGGCCATGGCCGAATCGCTGCTCGGGGTGGACTTCGAGATCCATGGCGGCGGGTCTGACCTCATCTTTCCCCACCATGAGAACGAGGCAGCCCAGACCCGCGCCGCCCGGGGAGCGCCCCTGGCGCGGCTGTGGGTGCACAACGGGATGGTCCGGGTGCCGGCGGCGGGAGCAGCGGCCGAGGAGAAGATGGCCAAGTCCGTCGGCAACGTGTTCCTGCTGCACGAGGCGCTGTCGGCCTTCGGGCGCGACGCGCTGATCATGTTCTTCGTCCAGGGGCACTACCGGCAGCCGGTCGTGTTCTCCGAGGAGCGGCTGGCCGAGGCGGCCGCCGCCGTCCGGCGCGTCCGTGAAGCGGGCCGGTCGCTGGTCCCCGGGCCCTCGCCGGCCGAGTACGGCTCGCTCAGGGACGCCTTCCTCGAAGCGCTGGCTCGGGACTTCAACACGCCGCGAGCGCTCGAGGCCGTGTTCGAGTGGGTCCGGAGGGCCAATCGAGCCGACGGGCCCGTCGGCGACGCCGATCTGCGCGAGATGCTCGGCGTGCTCGGGCTCGAGAACCTGCTCGAGGCCGACGCGGCCGAGATCCCGGCCCCGGCGCTGGAGCTGCGCGATGCCCGTGAGCGCGCGCGGGCGGCACGGGACTGGCCTGAGGCCGACCGGCTGCGCGACGAGCTGCGAGCGACGGGCTGGGAGGTCCGCGACGGTCCTGACGGTCCCGAGCTGCTGCCGGCACGGTGATCGTCTATGGCCGCAATCCGGTGCGCGAGGCGATCCGCGGCCCCCGCTCGGTCCACCGCGTCTGGGCGACCAAGAACGCGATCCGCGAGCCGTGGCTGAAGTCGCTGCGGCCGCCGGTCATCGAGGTGTCCAGCGAGGACGTGGAGCAGCGGGCCGGGTCCCCGTCCCATCAGGGCGTGAGCGCGGAGGTCTCCGCGTTCCGGTACGTGGAGGCCGATGCGCTGCTGCAGATCGCCTCGCCGCTGATCGTCGCGCTGGACCAGATCCAGGACCCGCAGAACCTGGGCGCCATCTGCCGCACGGCCGAGTGCGCGGGCGCTGCCGGCATCGTGATGCCCGAGCGCCGCTCGGCCGAGGTCACCGCGGCCGTGTGCAAGGCCTCAGCCGGAGCCGTCGAGCACCTGCCCGTGGCTCGGGTCCGAAACCTCACCGACTTCCTCACCGCCGCCAAGGCGGCGGGGCTGTGGTGCTACGGCGCCGACGCCGAGGCGAGCACGAGTTATGACTCGCTCGACTACACCGGGGGGGTGGTGCTCACGCTCGGGTCCGAAGGGCGGGGCCTGCGGCCCCGGGTGGCGGGCGCCTGTGACGCGCTCGTGGCGCTCCCGATGCGCGGCCGGATCGAGTCGCTGAGCGTGAGCGCCGCCGCCGCCGTGCTGCTCTATCAAGCATCGTCGAGCCGCTCAGTGCGCTGAAGGCGTTTCGAGCGTCGTACCACTAACTTGCTTCTTGGCTCGGCTATCTGCGACTATTCACAATTGGGCGGGGGCGCAAGATGGAGCAAGGAGCACCATGGACGGGGGCGATAGACGGACCCAGGAGCACCGGTGGCGGAGGCGAACGACGGACCCAGGAGCACCGGTCCGCGTGTTGGTCGTGGACGACCACAACCTCTTTCGGACCGGCCTCGCCTCGGTGCTTGCCGAGCACGCTGACATCGAGGTGGTGGCGCAGGCATCCAACGGGCGCCTGGGAGTGAGGTTGGCCCACGAGCTGCGACCCGAGGTCGTCCTGATGGACCTCCGGTTACCGGACATCGACGGCGTGGTGGCGACGCGCACAATCGTCGAGCGCGACCCGGCGGCGCGCGTCCTCGTGCTGACGGTGGCCACCGACGCACAGGATGTCGTGGCCGCCGTGCTCGCCGGAGCCTGCGGCTATCTGGTCAAGGATGCGCCGGTCGACGATGTGGTCGTGGCCGTCCGTGCGGCCGCCCAGGGTGAGGCGGCGCTGTCGCCCAGCGCGGCCAGGGCGCTACTGGAGCGCGTACGCTCACAGCACATCGAAGCGCAGCCTGAGCCAGGCATGACCGAGGAGCTCTCCGCTCGCGAGCTCCAGGTGCTCAGGCTCGTGGCGCGCGGGATGGAGAATGCGCAGATCGGCGCCGAGTTGAATATCAGCCCATGGACGGTCAAGAAGCACCTGTCGAGCATCTTCGCCAAGCTCGGCATCAGCAACCGCATCCAGGCGGCGATCTACGCCGTCCAGAATGGGTTGGGATAGCTCCTACGGCGGCGTCACTCTTGCTTGTCCCCACTGACCACGTCGCCATCCGCGAACCCGTTCGGCAGTCCTGAGTTTGCGTGCAGCCAAGGGGCCGCCTGGGTCTTCACTCCTGGCCTGCGCAGCGACGGTGGCCCGGGAACCGAATCGACGAGCGCTGCACGGTCCTCCGTGCCGAGCTTACGAGCGAGCTCAGAGGCGTGCCGCCGGACGGTCACCGGCGAGATTGCGAGCCGCCGGGCGATCGCGGCCGTCGAATGCCCGCGACGAAGCATCCCGAGAACCTGCGTCTCCCGGGTCGTCAGGCGCTCGTCGTCGGCCACCACGACGGTTCGTAGCTCTGCGAGCAGATGCAGCACCATCGACCTTGGCACGGCCGCCTCGTCTGCGATTACGGCGCGGACGATACGACGCAGCATTGAGGCGTCCACATCCCCGGCGGGAAGGTAGCCGACGGCGCCGGCACGTACGCTGTCGAGCAGGTCGTCCACATCGCGGATACCGGCGAGGACGATCACCGCGGTCGCGGGGGCGAATGCGCAGATCCCGCGCACGGCGGTCAGGCCGCCACCGGGGATCTCGAGTCCCACGAGCGACACATCGGGTTGTTCACGGCCTGCGGCGGCGATCGCCGCCTCGGCGTCCGCCGCCTCGGCGCACACGTAGATCTCTCGGCCGAGGGCATTCCGCGCACCGAGTCGTGTGGGCTCGTTGTCCGCGATCAGCATTCGAGGGCGCGTCAAGGCACGGGGACCTCGAGCTCGGTCCCACCCTCGACGCGCTTCCGTGCTATCAGGGGACCTCCGAGTGCTGCTGCGCGCTCGCGCATGCTGCGCAGGCCGAAGCCGGCATGAGCCGTCTGCTGGTCCGCGCGCATGCCGCAGCCGTCGTCGCGCACGCGGAGCACGCAACGCTCGGCCGCGGGCCCGAGCGACACGCTCACGTTCCGGGCGGCGCCGTGCCGCGCCGCGTTGAC
>JADGPN010000322.1 GCA_017882465.1 Solirubrobacteraceae bacterium | reverse complement strand
TCCGGGCAGTTCTTCAATCGCTCCGACCTTGCGATCGGTGCGCGTCGTCTTCGTGGCCGGCGGTCTTCACAGAGCTCCCTGACACGTGTACGTCCGTTCTTTGGAGCCTTGATCGCACGCGATCCAAGCGGTGAGTCATCGCCAGCGCCTCGGCTCGCTGCCGCAATTGGGCGCTTTGAATCTGTGCTCGCGGTGGGGTGGGCTGGACCGCGTTCTCGACCTTCAGTAGATATCCCCGAGGGGAGTCAGCCGATCGCACGGTTGCGCTGGGCGCCGGGAAGGAGTTAGAACAGATGGATTCGACGACGTCGGAGGTGAGGACATGAGAAGTGCGCGAATGACCGGCCCGGCGGGGGTGGGGGATCAGATTGAAGCGCGCGGACTGCATGGTCGGCCGTCGCGGCGCGGGAGGGTAGTCGAGCTGCTGGGCTGCGCGGGCCACCAGCACTATCGTGTTCGGTGGGATGACCAGCACGAGTCGATCGTCTACCCAAGCGATGGCGTGATCATCACTGCGCGGGGGACTGGCCGAGGTGCGCTGGCCGAAGAGAGTGACTAGCACTAGCTGACAGCCCCGTGTGGGCCGGGGATCCGTGGCTCATCACCAATGGCGGGCGCGCCGTGGTCTTGGAGCCGCGCTGCTGGGTGTGGGGGAGAAGCCTGGACTTGTTGTCGAGGTCGCCAACGACCCTGTGGGACTCATCGCGGCTGGCGGAGCGCGCTGCGACATGTCCTTCACAGAACGTTTATGCGGATCGCCCGTCTTTGCCCGCGGTCTGAAGGCCAGGTGTGCGATCGTGAGGGGCGTGATGTGACCAACGGCGAGCGGAGCAGCGCATGAGTGCGGGCAAGATTGGCCAGGTGGAGAAACGATCGGGGAAGCGGGCCGATGGATTGGCGAGCCGGAGCACGCTGACCGTGATCGACAACCGCACAGGGGAGTGGTTCGAGCTGCCGATCGACGACGGTGCGATCCGCAGCTCGGAGCTAGGACGGCAGGCGGGTGGGCTCGCGCTATACGACCCGGGCCTTTCGAGCACGGCCGTGTGTCGCAGCGCGATCACGCACATCGATGGGGAGGCCGGGATCCTCCAGCACCGCGGCTACCGGATCGAGGCGCTGTGCGAGCGCTCGAACTTCCTCGAGCTGGCGTATCTGCTGATCAACGGGGAGTTGCCCGCTGCGGGGCAGTACGAGTCGTGGCTGCACGAGATCGGGACCCGCAACTTCGTCCACGAGAACGTCAAGGGCTTTATCGAGGGATTCAGGTATGACGCGCCCCCCATCGCGATGGTGGCCGCGTCGGTCGGTGCACTCTCCAGCTTCTATACCGACGCCGACCAGGTGTACGACGACGAGGCCCGGGAGCTACAGGTGGTCCGCCTGCTGGCGAAGTTGCCGACCCTGGCGGCCTTTTCCTACCGCCATCTGCAGGGGCTGCCGTACGTGCATCCCGAGGACCACCTCAGCTACACGGGGAACCTGCTGTCGATGATGTTCCGGATGAGCGAGCTTCGCTACACCCCGGACCCGGTGGTCGAGCGCGCGCTGGACGTGCTGCTGATGTTGCATGCCGACCACGAGCAAAACGCTTCCACGACTGCCGTGCGCGCGGTCGGGTCCACGCATGTGAATCCATACGCGGCCGTCGCCGCCGGTGTCACCGCGCTGTCGGGGCCGATGCGCGGGGGAGCTGCCCAGGGGGTGCTAACGATGCTGAGGGGGATCGGATCGCCCAGTCACGTACCCGAGTTCCTCGCGCGCGTCAAGTCAGCGCACGAACGGCTGCTGGGCTTCGGCCATTGGGTCTACAAGACCTACGACCCGAGGGGGCGCGTGCTCCGCCGGCAGCTTGAGCAGCTCTACGAGCACCGCCGGCCCGACCCGTTGTTCGCGATCGCCGACGAGCTCGAACAGCAAGTGCTCGACGACGAGTACTTCACGTCCCGCCGGCTGTACCCCAACCTCGATCTGTACTCCGGCCTCACATACGAGGCGCTCGGCATCGGGCCGCCGATGTTCCCGGTGATGTTCGCGCTCGCCCGCAGCGCTGGGTGGATCGCGCAGTGGGTCGAGATGGTCAGGGACCCCGAGCAGACGACGTTCAGGCCGCTTCAGCTGTACACAGGCGCGCTCGACCGCGAGTACGTGGACGTCCGCGAACGCGGCTGAGCGCCGGTCGCGCTCGGCGGCGAGCTCGCTGGCGGTTGCACCACGAGCCTCGCGGCGGCGGCGACACTGGCCAATCACACGAGCATTGGGGTGTCTGCCTAGGCGCGAGGCGTGCTCCTCCGCTGGAACAATCGCAGCGATGCCTCGGCTCCAATCTTCACCTCTCCCTGGTCGCCCACGCGGCGGTCTCGGTCCGACCGCCCCGTTCCGCGGGAAGCGGTAGCCCCGCCGCCATGACCGCTTTCAGGCGTCACGGGCCACACGCGTCGACGTCTCGGCGACCGCCTTCGTCCGAAGACAGGAGTCCGCCGCGGGAGCGCCGGCGGGACGGTTCGCTGAGAGCGCCGCGCTCGATCGCCCGCACGATTGCATCCGTGGCCTCGCCTCTAGACCGAAGTTCCCTCGTATGATGTAGCCGAGTTCCCCGTGTTTCCTGGGTGTTCGGGCTGTTGAGGGTGTTCCGGTCGTGTCTACCGAACGACGGGGGCGTGTTGGGCGAGCCGCAGCGCCTCGGCTTGGAGGTCGGTCGGCTGGGTGAGCTTCTGGAAGGCGTGGGCGTGGCCGTGCAGGCGGGTGGTGTTCCGGGTCTGGGTGGAGAGCTCGGCGAGGAGCGTGGGGTAGCTGTGCGCGGGCTGGCCGGTGGTGGTGCGTTTGGTCTGCGCTTTGCGTTGGGCGGCGGGGGAGCGCACCGCTTTCGCGACGGGGTCGGGGCTGACGGGCCGGTCCTCGTCGGTGAACAGCAGCGGTTTCCACGCGGCTTTTGGATTAGGTGCCAGGTGAGGTAGTAGGCGAGCATGCAGATCAGCACGTGGGAGCGGACGCGGTCCTCGAGGCGGTGATGGATCGGGCGGATCTGCAGCTCGGGGCCTTTCAGCGACCCGAACGCTGTTTCGGCCTGTTCGAGGTTCTTGTAGGCGCGCACGACATCCGCGATCGCCAGGTCGGTCTCGGCGAGGCTGGTCCGCAGGATGTAGAACCCGTCCAGCGCCGCTTCGGTCGCGAGCTGCTCGCGCTTGCGGGTGTAGGTGAAGGTGGTCTCGGTGATCGTGACCTCGAAGTGCTTGCGGACCCGGTGGCGCTTGATCGCTGGTCCGACCGCGAGGCCGATCTGATCGGCGCCGAGGAGGGTGCCGTGCGTGACGCGGTGCGCGATCGCCTCCAGATCGGTCTCGGTCGCGGCGAGCAGCTCCTCGCGCTTGCGGGCGCGCTGCGCGCCGACCAAGGGGTTGCGGCACACGATCAACCGCTCGCCGGGGAACTCGGCGACGTCGGTGATCTCCCCCAGGTTCTGCTCGTCAAACAGCGAGGGCTGAAAGATCCCCGAACGGGCGAGTTTCTTGATCGTCGGGGCTTTCAGCGCGGTGATCCAGTCGACCCCGTCAGCCTCCTTGAGCAGCTCGACGTTCGCCTTGGTGACCATCCCACGATCCGCGACGAGCACGATCCGCGAGAGACCGAACCGGTCCTTCAGCTTCGTGATCTGTGACGGCAGCGTCTTGTCGTCGTGCAGTTCGCCGGTGAACACCTCGACCGCGACCGGCCGCCCATCGCTGTCGCACAACAGCCCGTAGATGATCTGCGCCAGCCCGCTCTTGCCGTCCTGCGAGTAGCCGAACTTCGCCAGCGGACAGGACCGACCCTCGAAGTAACTGGAGGACACGCCATAGAGCACCATCTCACCGTCACGCAGATGCCGGCGAGCGAGGCGATCCTCGATCGTGCCCTGACGTTCGAGCAGCCAGTCCATCGCCTCATACGGGTCATCCTCATCGGCGCCCTCCACCCCCAACTCACTAGCGAGCGTGCGCACCATCCCGAGCTTTGACCCCGGGCCGATCACCCGCTCAACGATCATCGCCAGGTACAGATCCCGCTCCCGGCCCGGTGAGCGATCCAACAGCTTCGCGAGATCCAACCGCCGGGCCATCGCCAACGCAGCCATGACATGCCCCGCCGGCAACGACCGCTCGATCTCGAATGCATCATCAACGCTCATCAACCTCTCGCCGGCCAGCACCCGCCGCAACGCGTCGATCGCCTCCGGCGGAAGGTGCGACAGGTTCGCCAGCGTCTCCTTCTTGACCTTTCCGTCCTGGCGGTAGGAGCGCCGCAGCAGCGTCGCGTTGTACTCACGATCCCCGACCCGCCGCGTAGTCGTGCTCACATGCATCGCGCCAGCCTGCCTCGCGGGACGGCCCATAACTGCACAATACCCCACCCGCAGGACGAATAGTAGTGGGTACACGCAAACACAACAAAAGGCTGGAATCACCCACTGGAAACGATGGCTTGCACTGGCCCCGGCGCGATCGTACTCACCCACCGCCACAAGGATTCCGCCTCCTATTTCAGCTGACTACACGGGGAACTTCGGTCTAGATTCGGCTATCGCTTCGGCGACCTTTCTGTCGTCGCGATCAGCCGGGCGGGCTCGGATGCCGGCTCCGTCCGGCTAATGCTGCTGCGCGCGGACGATTGTCCTCGGGCCAGAGGAACGCCTCTGGCGAAGTCGCTTGGGGCCGCAGAGCCGGTTGGTCGGATGCATGGAGCGGGCTCAGCCGCCGTTACCACGCCACGTATTGACGCAGGCGCGTCGGGCACCCAGCTCCGGCGCCGCACTCGGCCGAGTACGCGATGCGTGTGACTCCGCGGATTGGGTTGCGGAAGCGGTACAGACACACCCAGATCGAATGGCCATCGCAGCCCCAGCCGTCCCGCCAAACGAGCCAAGGGTTGTGCCCGGGCGTAACGGTGACATATCGGTCCGGACTGTGGAGCGTGCGCCTGAA
>JADGPN010000321.1 GCA_017882465.1 Solirubrobacteraceae bacterium | reverse complement strand
CCGGTCTTGAGCACGGCTCGCGGCGAACAGCAAGCAGGCAAGGAAAGCCCTCCCACTCGTTAACAACAAGAGCTGAGCGGGGGTCTCCATAATTCACGCCCGATAATAGTTCTTATGTAAAGTTGCCTGCAACTTGGCAGGTTTTTGGGAACAGTAGCGATACGGTCGCGCACTCAGATGTTCCCATTGGTGGCGCGAGCTCCTTTAGCCACGGCAAGGCGATTGGCGCCGGCGCTGACTCGCCCAGCTCGGACTCGCGTCCTGCGTCATCACTCTGTCCGGATGAAGTGTGCGGTTATTTGCTGATGCGCAACCCGATGGTCCGGTTCACGATGGTTTCGGCCAGATCCAGGTCGAAGGATGTGTTGCAGTGAGAAGAACGCATGGCTTGTGGTTTGCCGTGAGGTGTGGCTCCGTGGCGGGCTTGGTTGTCGCGGTTGCCGTACTGGCGATCGCGGCTCAGGGCGCTCGAGCAGCGTTTCCTGGGGCGAATGGTCGGATCGCTTTCACCGTGTCTGAGATGCAACTGGTGCTCGGTCAGCACCCCGGCTACGTAGAGACGGTCTGGTCGAAGATCGAGACTGTGCTGCCCAGCGGCCGCGGGCGGCGCTCGTTGCGCGTCTGCCCCGCGGGCGGCTGTTTGCCCAGCGATCCGGCTTGGTCGCCAGACGGCGAGCGCCTCGCGTTCTTTACGGAGAATCACGGGCCGCTGTGGATCATCAACCACAACGGCACGGGGCTGCGACAGATCAAGGTCAGCTCGCCCAGCGTGTCGCTCTCGATCGAGGCTGAGGCCGGGTGGTCTCCGGATGGGCGCCGGCTCGTGTTCGTCGGCGGAGTGCTCCCCGTGCTGACACCGCAGCTGTTCACGGTCGGCATCGACGGGAACGGGCTGCGCCAAGTCACCAGCCTGTGCTCAGACGAGCCCAGCTGGTCGGTGACAGGGACGATCGCCTTCCGTGGGGCATGCCAAGCGCCAGCCACAGGCATCTACACGATCAGACCCAACGGCTCGCGGCTACGGCACGTACTCAACAACCGCTATTGGCCACCCACCTACCCCGACTGGTCGCCCGACGGGACGAAGCTGGCCTACACCGGCGCGGTGTCCGACGCCGAAAGCGACATCTACGTCTCGAACGCGAACGGCAAACGGGCGCGCCAGTTGACCCACCACGGCGGCGAGCAGTCGGCGTGGTCACCCGACGGCAAGTACATCGCCTTCGTACGCAACAACGGCCTCTATGTGATACGGCGAGACGGACGCTGCCTGCGGCGAATCGTCAGTATTCCTCCCTACTCTCTCACGTCCCCCAAGTGGCTTGTCATTAGCTCACCTTCCTGGCAGCCGATCCCCCGCTAAGCGACCAGACCAGCCAGGCCCACCTATTGTGGGCGCACGCAGCACCCGCGCCCCGCATCCGCCCACGCGGAGTCGTCGCCGGCCGCTCGGCGGGACGCTCCTTTGCCACGACTGCGATCATGCGCGCCCCTGCAACGAGGTCGCTTCTCCCGGCGCAAAGGAGCGCTTCCCCTTGCGCCGCCGCAGAGTGTTGGATCGATCGATGAGGGGCAGGCCCGTGGGGAACATCGGAACGAAAAGTTACGGTAAGCCCCGGCCAGGAGAGCGGGACAAACCGTGGGAGGCGACTCGGAACCGTGAACGCGCTCGACGAGCCCGAGAACCTGGAATCGGCGGTTCAGCGGCGGCGGTGGGGGTCCGCGCAGCGGTGGACCGTGTGCCCCGAAGGCGCCCGGCACAGTTCAAGGTGACGGCGCCGCGCCTGAGCTGGGCAGCGGATCGAGCCGCAGGCAGCGCTCGAGCAGCCCATCCAGTGCGCTGTCGTGGTGGTGGTGGAGCAGGTTGACCGCCGGCACGCCGCAGAGCCGGTCCACGAGCGCTATGGCGGCGTCGGTGCTAGTAGCGCGGCCTGACACCAGATCGGGTTGGTACTGGAAGACGCTGATGAAGCCGGCAACCGCGTACGGGTCCGACGCGCACAGGACGGTGCAACGGACGCGGTCGCCGAGGAGTCGCACGGCAACGTCGCTGTTGTAGGGCTCCAGCGGCGATGCGCCCGCCTCGGCGACGACGACGTCGGGGTGAGCGCCACCGAGCTGCGAGAGCAGTTGAAGGAGCGCCGCTTCGTACGTCGCCGCCGAAACCATTGTCGACGACAGTCCGACGTCGACGAAGTCGAAGATCGCGTCGGCTCCCGCGTCGCGCATGGACAGGATATCGCGTAAGTGACCGGCGCCGCTCAGCTTCGCACCGGCCACTCGCAGGCCGTGGGCCTTGAGACGCCGCACGACCGACTTCGCGGCAATTGTCTTGCCGCACTCCATCGAGGTGCCGATGATCAGCACAACCGGCGCGTCGAGTGCGGCGTGGGACACACGCGACACGAAGTCGCCCATACCGAGCTTCGCGTCGCGCCAGACGTGGCCCCGGTAGATCACCGTTGTGAAGGGCGGCGGTGGCGTCGCGGCCGAGGTGAGACGACCCAATAGACCCGACGGGGTCAGGGTCTGCATCCGCAGATCCTCCCCCACAGACGTCCAGTCGCCGACCAGCTCGAGCGTGGCGGCGCGGCAGCCGAGAGCACCCACGATCAGGTCGCCGGGGATCACCTCAACCCTGCGCCCGTCGACCGTCTCGATCGCGAACGTCTCGGCCAGCTCCGACGTCTCGGCCAGCTCCGCCACCACAAAGTCGCCCGTGGCCCACTGCTCACGTGGCAGGACCACGACCTCGAACGGCCGCTCGGCGAAGTCGGTGTTGCGGGTTAGGCTCGTCAGGAACATGACGGCGTGAGCAGGAGAAGGGCCACAAGGGCGGCCCGCTTAGGCATCTGCGACGCGACAACGTACTCGTGCGACGCGTGCGCGCCGTCGCCGACCGAGCCGAGACCGTCGAGCGTCGCGGTGTACTGGCTCGTGATATTCCCGTCCGAGGTCCCCCCGACCGTTGCCTCGTCGATCTCGATGCCGAGCTCTCGCGCGGCTCTCTGGGCGGCACGCCAAAGTGCAACATTACGCTCCGTGCGCTCGAGCGGGGGGCAGCCGAGCTCGCCGGCAACCTCGACGACGACGCCCTCCTCAACTGGGGTCAGACCAAGGATCGCTCGCTGGACGGCCTCCGCGTCCTCGGCGTGCAGCACCCGCACATCCACCTCCGCGGTGACCCGTGGCGCGACCACGTTCGGTCGCAGTCCACCGTCGATCGTGCCCACGTTCACCGAGATTCCCCGCTCGCGGTCGTTCAGCGCGAACAGCCGCTGGATCTGATGCGAGACCTCGAGGATCGCGCTCGCGCCCTTCTCGGGGTCGAGGCCCGCGTGGCTCGCGCGACCCTCAACCGTCACCGTGAAGTACCCGGCTCCCTTGCGCGCCGTCTTAAGCTTGCCCGACGGTCCGAACGAGGGCTCGAGCACGAAGGCACGCTCCGCGCCGGCAGCGAGCCGGCGAATGTGCGTCCTCGAGTCGTGGCTGCCGATCTCCTCGTCGCTGTTCACGAACACGACCGGTACAAGCGGCGCGTGCGCGTGAAGCTCATGCAGCGCCCGCAGCGCGAACACCATCTGCACGAGCCCGCCCTTCATGTCGTAGACACCGGGACCGCGCACGCGGTCGTCATCGGCGACCACCGGCATCTGCTCAAGCGTCCCGGTCGGCCACACAGTGTCCATGTGGCCGAGTAACAACTGGTAGGCGCCCCGGCGACCCCGCGGGCGGGCCTCGAGGTGGTCGCCAGTCCCGCGACCCGGGAGACGCTCCACCTCAAAGCCGATCGACCTCAGCTCATCGGCCAGGGTCGCGAACGGCCTCGCCTGAGTCGCGGGCTCGAGCGACGGCGACTCGGCCTCAGCGAGCTGCTCAAGCAGGGCGGTCATCTCGAGCTCCTGGCCGCGGAGCCAATCGAGGATTCCGGCAGCGCTCGTCACAGCCGGAAGTCAGCCGGGAACGGAAACGAAAACGTCTCGCTGATCTCCGCGAAACGCCGCGGGCTCACGTACGCGAGCAGCGGCATCGCGCTCGTTAGATCCGCGTCATCGGCGTCCGAAGCCCGCAGCGCCCGCTCGTCCACAGACGCGGCGACGATCTCGCCGACGATCAGGCTGTTCTCGCCAAAGCCGTCAACGACGCGCTCCAGCACGCACTCGAGCCACAGGTACGCGTCGCGCACGAGCGCGCCTTCGACGACGCGCGCCGGCATCGTCGGGAGTGCCGCCACCGCAGGCTTGGACCCGTCCGGAGCGCGACCCGACGCGAGGAGGCTCGACTGGACGAGCTGATCCGGCCGCGGGAAACTCACCGTGAACTGCCCCCTTGCTTGCGCGTTGCGCTGGGTCGCGTGCCGCGGGCTGCACACAAAGCAGAAGTAGTTCTGCCAGCCAAGTGGCATCGCCATATGCTTCGGCGCCAAGTCGACGGCGCCGTCGACCTCGAGCGTGCCAACAACGATCAGCGGCGCGACCGTGAAGAAGCGGCTCCAGATCGGCGACCGCGTGTCCAGCTCAACGATGCTCGGCATACGACACACTCATACCACGCGACCCCGCCGCCCCGTATCCGTGGCAGGCCGCAGCGTCGACCGGATTACACCGGGATCTTGCAAACATTTTCAATGATCGCGCGATGAGGCGGTCAACCGAGGGCCCCAGGGCGCGCGCAGCTGCCCGACGGGGTCGAGCCGGGCGCGTTCGGTCCCAGATTGCGCGCGACGGTCGTGATACTCGGCTGCGATGCTGCGCTCGCGCCGTGCAACCTTGACCCTGCTGCGCGATTATGTTCGGCGCGAAAACCAGCCTCGGCTCGATCGAGAAACATCCTCAAGCAGCATGCCGCCGAGGCTCCAGACGTCGCAGCGCGAGCTTCAGAGAAATAGCCTTCTCTGAAGAAGCTCTCGGTGTGGCTACAGAGAACGCGCAGAAACGCGGCGGCCGGGAGGCGGACGCCGCTTCAGAGAACAC
>JADGPN010000320.1 GCA_017882465.1 Solirubrobacteraceae bacterium | reverse complement strand
GACGCTGTAGCCGACGTTGACCACTAACGCTCTGAAGACGGCCATTACCAGCGCCGTACCTGACGCCGCGATCGACAGCGTCCGAGACGGGTGGCCGGCGGAACTGGTCGCGGCTCGGCGCCGCGGTGGTATAGCGGCGCGGCGGGATTCCTCGGCCGCGTTGAGCGCGGAGACGTGCGTAGATTCGAGCTTGACGGACATGTTGGGATCGCCTTATCGCGACGGGTTCAGGGAGCCACCATGCTGCGCCCTACTGTCCCCTCGCACATCGGGCAGATTCCCTGACATCGACCCCAACATTGGCCCGGGCGCCCCGGCCCCCGCGCCGTACAGGCTGCGCGAGCTCCAATCTGACCCGGCGTCAGCGGGTCAGCTGCGGCTGCTCGCGAGCACGTCCGGAAGCTGCCGCCGAGACGTGATGTCGAGCTTGCGGAACGCCCGTCCCAGGTGAGTCTCGACCGTCTTCTCGGTGACGAACAGTGTTTGCGCGATCTCCCGGTTGGTGCCGCCCTTCGCGGCCAGCTCGGCGACCCGCCGCTCGCTCGGGGTCAGCGAATCCGGTCCTGCGCCGTCGATGCCCCGCGGCCGGACGCCGATCGCCGCAAGCTCGGTCCGGGCCCGGCGCTCCACGGCGCGGGCGCCGCACCGAGCGGCCCGCGCCAGGCCGTCGAGCAGCGGTTCCCGGGCTGCCGTTCGCTGTCCAGCGGCGCGGAGCGTCGCGCCGAGGTCAACCAGCACACGAGCATGCTCGAGCCGCGCCGCCGAATCCGCCAACACCGCGAGCGCCGCCGCCAGCCCAGCCGATCGCCGCGCCTGCGGCCCGACGAGCGCCTGCACGCGCAGCGCGATGCCGATCGCTCGCGGCGCACCGAACGACTGCGCGCGCTGCACCTCGTCGGCCGCCAGCGTTTGCGCCTCGGTGTGGCGGCCGAGGTCGGCCAGCGAGAGGGCCGCAGCTGAGCGCCAGGGGAACATGGCCGGGTTCTCGCCGCCGTGCGCCGGGTGGTCGAAGGCGCAGCTACGCAATTCCGCGATGGCGACTTCGTGGTTGCCGGCTGCGGCCCGCAGCACCCCGGAGGCGTAGCGCAGCGGAGCGTTGGGCATGAACTCGGTGTCGTAACGAACACCGGCACCGTCGATCAGACGGCGCAGCGAGTCGGGAGTCTCGTCGCGGTCAAGGCCGGCGAGCACCGCTGCCGCCACCGCCAGGCCGGCGAACTCGGCGCCTAAGAGCTCCGGCGCGAGGTCGATCGCCGTTTGCGCGTCGGCTAAAGACGCGATCAGATCCCCGCTGCGCAGCTCGATGATCGCTCGCAGCGATGAGACCGTCACGACCGTCAGTGCGGAACCGCGTGCGCGCGCTTGGGCCAGGATCTCGTCAACGCCGCGCCGAGCGTCGTCCAGGGCGTCGGAGGCCACCAGGGCAGCCAGCGCGAGAAGCACCCAGCTCTCGCCGCGGTGGGGCTCGCGGGGGAGTCCAGCCGCGAGCGCACGCTGCGCAAGGTCGATCGCGGTCGACGCCGAGCGCAGATAGGTCACCTCGTCCATCGCCAGCGTGGCCAGCGTCGTGGCCTGCAGCACCCCTCGTGCCGGGCCGCCCGGATCCCGCAGTTTGGCGATCGTCGCATCGGCCTCGCGGCGGGCCGACACCGACGTGTAGCTGGCCCCCAGCAGCGCAACCTCCAGCTGCTCGCGCGCCGGCCCGACGGCCGGCAGCCGTTCCTGGGCGCGGCGCAGAATAGCTGCTCCCTCAGCGGCGCGTCCGGCGAAAAACAGCATGCCGCTGAGCTCGGTGGCCGCCGCTGCGACCTCCGTCGCCTCCTCGCCGTGCTCGACGAGCTCCCGTAGCGGAGCGACGGCCTCCGGCATTCCGGCCCGGGCCCGCGCTTGACCAAGCGCCAGAAGCACGTCCCCCCTCTCGCTCGCAGCGGGAGGCTCTTCCATCGCTCGGGAAAGCAGAGCGGCCGCGGCGGCAGCGTCGCCCAGCGCCAAGGCATCACTCGCCGCTCCCCGAAGTAGGGCGGTAGCGTCCGGATCGGCGGCCGGCTGCGTCTGCATCACATGGGCTGCGATCTGTCGCAAAGGCGCCCGGCGCTCCTGGAGCTTGCACCATGCGGAGTGGTGCAGGCGCTCACGCTCCGCGGGGAAGATGTCGTCGTAGATCGCCCGGCGCACGATCGGGTGGGTGAATCGAATCGTCCCACCTGACTCCACGACCCCCGCGGAGACCAGTCCCACCATCGCCGCGTCCACGTCGGCGCCCCCGAGTCCGGCCAGTTGACCGGCGTCGCCCACCTGAGCGCCGTCTCCCAGCACGCTGAGCGCGCGGGCGAGCCCGGCGGCCGGCGCCGCCAGCCGCGCCACGCGGAGCAGCACCGCGTTGGCGACCCCTCGCGGGACGATCGATCCGACGTCCTCCGCGGCAGAGGCCGTGGGAACGAGCCCGCGAGCCGCTGCCTCGTTCAGCAGCTCAGCGAGGAGGAACGGGTTGCCGCCAGTCACCTTCAAGCACGCTTGGACGAACCGCTCGTGAGGGCCAGCGGACAGCCGGGCGGCGATCAAACCGCTCACGGCGGCCCGCGTCAACGGCGATGGCCGCAGAAACTCAGTGACGGGATCGGCGAGCAGCGCTGCCGCCTCGGGGGCGAGCAGCGCGTCCAGTGGCCGGGACCCCAGGATCAACGCGACCGGCAGCCCCTCCAGCCGGCGAGCGATGAACGCCAGCGCGCGCGCCGACGGCGCGTCGCACCACTGCAGATCATCGACCACCAGCACCAGCGGCGAGTCGATCGAAACATTCGAGGCGAGCCAGTACAGGCCGTGCTGCCAGGCATAGCCGGGATCGCCCTCGGACAAACTCCTCGCCGCACCGCCCGGCGACGCAGCGGAAGCCCCCATGAGCAGGTCCGCCGCCAACGACGCCGCACCGGCAAACCAGCGCTCGCGCTCACCACTGCCGGCCTCCACGAGCAGGCGCTCGAACAGCTGGAGCATCACCCCGTACGGGAACCCCTGCTCGAGTTCCGTCGCGCGGGCCCCCAGAACCCTGATCCCGAGACCCGCCGCTCGCCCGCGTGCCTCCTGCAGCAGTCGCGACTTACCCATCCCGGCCGCACCCTCGATCACAAGCGTCACCCCCGCGCGCTGCCCTACCGCTCGCAGCGCAGCACGGAGGCGCTCGATCTCGTGCTCGCGTTCAAGCAGGGCGGCCGGCTGAGCAGCAACAGACAGATCCATGCGCCGATCGATCGTAAGCGCAGCACGAGCCCAAACGCAATGTCCGGGTCGATGTCAGGGGATCTGCCCGATGTGCGGGGTGCCGGCCGAGCGGACCATCGCCGACACAACAAACCGTCCTACCAAGGAGGACACAAACATGCCGCTCATCCAAGTCAAGGCCCTCGAGGGCGTCTTCACGCAGCCGCAGAAGCAGGAGATCATCGAGCGTCTCACCGACACGATGGTCGAAATCGAAGGCGAGAACATGCGCCAGGTCACCGTGTGCATTTTCGAGGAGGTCGCCAGCGGCGACTGGGGCATCGGGGGGCAGACCATCACCACCGACGATGCCAAGGCGCTCGCGCGCGGCGAACTCGCCGCGGGCTGAACCCCAAAGCGGGGCGTCGAAGGGCGCCCCGCTTCACCCCTCGCGCAGTCCGCGATTCAGCAGCGTAGGACCAATCCCAACGTGCCGGAGGACTTCTAGCGCCTGCCGGCAAACCATCCATTCCAGGAAAGGCACCATCCCAATGAGACGACTGATGATCATCACCGCGCTCCTCGGGGCGCTCGGCACCACCGCAGCGGCGCTGGCCGCGGGCGCCGCCCCGATCACCGAGAAGATCCTCGGGGCAGCCAGCATCTCGCAGCGCTACAACATCGATGTCAGAAAGCCAGCAGACGTCGTCGTTGCGAAAGCGACGGTGCCACCTGGGGCGAGCTTCGGCTGGCACTCGCATCGAGCAGCCGTCGCCGTCGTGGTCGTGTCCGGGACACTGACTCTGTACGACAGCGCCGACCGAGCCTGTACCCCGCGACGCTATTCGACTGGGCAGGGGTTTGTCGAAAAGCCGAACCACGTCCATCTCGCCCGCAATGAAGGGCACAAGCAGGTCGTCGTTCTAGTCACCTACCTCGGCCTCAAGCACGGCCTCAATCCCGACGTGCCTGCCGCAAACCCCGGGAACTGTCCCTTCTAACAAATCCGTCACGGCCGCGCAGCCATCGCCGAACTGCACAACCACCCGCCGCTCGAAAGGGCCCCGGCAATCCTCGCCGGGGCCCTCCGGGCCGCACAGTCGCACCGTCCGTGATCCACAGGCGCGGAGGGGATCCGCGGCCGGGCCCGCCACCCGGAAGGACCCCAGTCAGCGCTCTGAGCGCGGCTGTCGGCCGGTCTGCCTGGCGTCGGGCCTTCGCATGGGTTGCCGTGCTGAAAGTAGCCCACAGCGCTCAGCAGCCGATTGGCCGATGGGATCTCCGCGAGGAACTGCGAGCAGACAATGCGCAGCCCGCGTCCTCTAGGGTCGTCAGTCAAGATCAGGTAGCGCGATGCCATCTCTCCAAGACACCGTCGACGCGGCGGCGCTCGCGACAAGATGCCGCTCTGGCCTTTCGTCGGCGCCACTGCCTCTCCTCACGAGCGAGAGCCAGGACCAATCTTCTGACTTTGGCCGGGGAAGTGGGAGTCATGCGAGCGCGCCCTCAGCCACATGCATGTCGTGCGGAGCGGGCGTGTGCTGAACCACGATTAGGACTCCCGCTCGACGCTCTACACGGCAGCAATCCTGGAGCGGGATCGGGATCTGACCGCAATCAGCGCGGCTGATTGAAGATCTCGTTGAGGAAGTGCGTGACAATCCATCTCGCCACGCGCGACGTCGCTCCGGACGGGTCGCGCGCCGGGTCTAACTCGACGACGTCGGAGCCGATCACGCGACCGCGTCGCGCCACCTCGACCAAGATCGCCCGCAGCAGCCG
>JADGPN010000319.1 GCA_017882465.1 Solirubrobacteraceae bacterium | reverse complement strand
CCGAAACACTCACGGTGCAACAGGCCGTAGATCGAGTCCTCCGCGACCCGGCCGTCGCAGAAGCTCGCGGTCGTGAACACGTTCGCCTGGGTGGGAGTCAGTCCTAAGATCGCGGTAGGGACCGCCGTTGCTGACGGCCCTCCGCACAGGTGCGGTTATGTTGAATTCAACATAACCGCTTCCGTGATTGCGCGGGTAACCCCGCCGGGCGACCGCCTTCCTGGCGAAGCACGTGCCCGCCGCTGACGGCAGCGACGATCCCCCCTGGGCGAAGGCGAGAGCCGGCAGGGTCCAACCGACCCCGACATGCTGACGGCCGCTCTCGCAGAAGGGACTTGTGCGCTGCGGCCGAATACCCCGGTTGAGGTGACGGAGGTCTGCTTGCCGTTGGTTGCGAGCGTCCGGGCCGGCCGCCGAAATGACGAAAGCAAGCGTTGGCCCCGCTGGCGCTGACGCTCTCTTCCGTGGCATAGCAGTCGTCGCGCCACGGCGCGTCTGACGACTGCTGCTGGGCGAATCCGATCGTGCACTGCAGCGCAGACGCGGCTTGATCCGGACGACCGCTTCGTCGCCATAGGCATCGTGAGCTCTGCTGGTGGGCGAAAGCATCGTACGCGCTCAACAGCAACGCGCGTACCCTTGTGGCAGCGATCCAACGGAAAGGGGGTTGTGGCTAACTGGAAGAAGATCGGCAACTCTGGTAGACGAGGCCCAGACCCTCCCTCGCGTCCAGCTGGATGGGCGCGACGGGCCGGAGGCTACTTCCGCAAGTTCAACGCGCCGAAGTACTTCAACCCGGACTTCGACATGTAGATCGGGGCTCCGGCAGGCCGTCGTGACCCGGAGATGGGATGGCTTGGTCGTAGATCTCCGACTGCGGGCGCTAGCGTTCCCCGTGATGTCCGCCCAGCCAGTATTCGAAGTCCTCGACGGACGATACGTAGCGACCGAGCTGGCCAGCGGGCCGTGGGACCGGAACGCCCAGCACGGGGGTGCCCCGGCAGCCCTCCTCGCGCGGACGTTCGAGCGCCTGCCTTCTCCCGGAGGACTGAGCCTGGCCCGCCTGACCTACGAGTTTCTGCGCCCGGTGCCGATCGGACCGGTCGAGGTCCGGGCCGAGGTGACTCGCACGGGGCGTCGCCTGCAGCTACTCGACGGCTCGATGCTCGCCGACGGCGTCGAGGTCGTTCGCGCTCGCGCCCTGAGGATCCTTGCCGCCGACTCGGGCCGGGCGTACTCTGAGGAGATCGCGCCGCCGCCCGGTCCCAAAGAGGGTCGCACCGGGGAGCTTCCCGGGTTACACCGCCCGAGGTTCGCTACGGACGCGATCGAGATCCGCTTCGTCGCTGGCGCGTTCGGCGGGGGCCCCGCCACGGCCTGGTTTCGCCTCACGCGTCCCCTCGTCGGGGACGAGAAGCCCTCGGCGCTACAGTGCCTCGCCGCGGCCGGCGACTTCGGCGCCGGCCTCAGCGGAACACTTTCCCGGGACGATTACTTGTTCATCAACCCCGACCTGACCCTGTACGTCGAGCGCGAGCCGGTCGGGGAGTGGATCTGTCTCGAGTCGCAGACGCGAATCACCGCCGACGGCATTGGCGTCGCCGAGAGCGTGCTCTACGACGAGAGGAGCCGGGTGGGTCGCGCCACTCAGGCGCTGCTGATCGCCCCGCGCTAAGGCCGGTTGGGATATTCGTGGGTTCACGGCCGCACAGCCTTAGAGTCGCGGAGCGCCCCCGTCCGTCCCGTACTGTCACTTTCGGCATCTTTGCCTCACAGAAGAACGGCAAGATCGTCGATGAGCGCCGCCTTATGCTTCAGGCCGAAGACCACACTCTCGAGTGGGCTTTCACGCTGTCAGGCGCCGAGGTTCAAGGTCGTAAGTTCATCCAGAACATTGACCTTGCAGTGTCGGCACTTGCTCCCAAGTCCGACGAGGAACCGACGGCGACCGAATCGGGGCTAGCAGACGAGCTAACGAAGCTGACCGACCTCCTCGAACCTCTCGACTCCTCATGGAGCGGCGAAGGCTCGACTGCGTGGCGGCTGACGCTAGGATGGTTAGTGTTAGTTCGGCACACGCTCTGCCGGACGGTTTGTGACACTGCGCTGCCGGATCGGGCTATACGCGACAGCAACCGCCACTCCACGATTAACGGCAACCGCGATTTGGCGGCTAGCCGCAGGGCCTAACGCTTGCAAGCGGGCGCGATTCAAAAGCGGAAGTCACGCGTCGGGTGGCAACTCCACGAGGAGAGCCACATAATCGCGCAGGCGCCGATTCCCGTTGGCGTCATCGGTCGCAATGCGGAGTCTTCCAGCCTCCACCTGAGGCTTATGGAATGGTTCCAAAGGAGAACTCTGCTCGAAGGTGGCAACGGCTGCTCATCCGTCGTCCGCAGCGGTAGCGAACGCGACGTCTTGCGGACGCTTCCGCTTCCTCTGGGGAAAGCGGGAGCGCGGCTCGCGTCAGCCGAGACTCCTGTGGCTGTTCTCACGCTGCGGTTGCCCCGACCCGAGGGAGCGTGTTCACAGACTGCTCGTGCCGACTAGTGAAAGTTGTCACTTGCAGTTGGGCCGCCAAGCGGCTTTGCGCCACGGGTTCGCCGGGTCTCATAGGATGTGTGGATGGGTTGGCTTCGGGCCGCACCAGCGAGCGTCGCGCCTCGCGGGAAGTGGATTGTGCGGCGTCTCCCTGCGTTGCTCGTTCCGGCGCTGGTGTTGATCGCGCTGCCCGCGGGCGTGGTGGCTCGCGTGCTGATCGTGACCAAGCGACATGTCGGCTATCCGCACTACAGGTCGATCCAGCGCGCGGTGAACGTGGCGCGTCCGGGCGACTGGATCCTGATCGATCGCGGCGTTTACTACGGGAAGGTGCGGATCAGGACGGCGGGTCTGCACCTGCGGGGTCTCAACCGCAACAAGGTGATCCTCGACGGCAGGCACCAGGCCGGGAACGGGATCGAGATCCTCTCCAACGACGTGCGGGTGGAAAATCTGACGGTTCGCAACTTCGACCGTCGCACGTTGAACGACGACGCAAACGGCAACGAGATCTGGTGGAACGGAGCGACGCATCCCGGCCGCATCGGCATCAACGGATGGTGGGGCCAGTACCTGACCGCCTACGACACGGGCTTGCTCGGTGGCTACGGCGAGTACACCCAAGGCTCGGTCGACGGCTGGTTCAAGCACATATATGCGTCTGGGTTCGACGATTCCGGTCTCTACATCGGCGGTTGCCGCAACTGCCACGCGCTGGTCCAAGATGCGCTGATGGAGCGCAACGGCCTCGGCTACTCGGGGTCGAACGCCGGGGGAGATCTCATCATCGAGGACTCCGTATTCCGCGACAACAGCGTTGGGCTGGTGCCCAACTCCTACGCGGTGGGAGACCCGCCACCGCCCCAGGACGGCGCCTGCAACTCCGGATCCAATCGTTCCAAGACCCCGAGCTTCAGCTCGACCAAGATCGCGCGCTGCACGATCTTCCGCCACAACCTGATCGCCGACAACGGCAACATCCGTTCGCCTGCCGAAGCGGATGTACTGCAGGCGCCGTGGGGCGTCGGCATCGAGATGCCGGGGACCTACGCGGACCTGGTCGAGGACAACACGATCACCGGCAACCCGAACTTCGGCCTGCTGGCGTTCGAGTTTCCGCACCCGTTCCCGCCCACGAGCCGGACGGTCTACTTCCAGCTGTCGGGCAATCGAATATCCCACAACCGCTTCTCCGGGAACGCGGCGCGTTCCGGGGGCGCCGACATCGGACTGGCCGGCGGTGTCTTCGGCTCGAAGCGGTCAGTCAACAACTGCCTGTCGGGAAACTCGTTTATGACCTCGGTCCCCGCCCAGATCCAACGTACGTGGGGATGCCAGCATGCGACGACGCCCAACCCGGGCGGGGCGCTCGCATTCGAGATCCTCAGGCTCGAGTCCGAGTGGAGCGCCCGCCAATCGCTGCCTCAGCCGGCACCGCCACGGCAGCCGACGATGCCCCACCCCTGCCGCGGAGTCCCGCGGAACCCGCTCTGCCAGTAGGAGTTGCCCGTTGGGCGGCCATGCCCATGGACACGTTGCGCAACAGCGGCCATGTGCCCCGAGACGTCCGGGATACGGAGAGGAGGAGCACTTCTGAGCTTGATGGTGACGTTCCGACGAGACCTTCCCGCGCTAGATCAGTGACGGCAACCAGCAGGAGGTCGCCACACGGTCTGGGATCCTGCTCACGCAGCATTGACGGCGCGAGCTATCAGTGTCGCTTTGATCGAACAGCGGCAGGCTCGAGCGCGACCATTTTGAGCACGATCACGGTCGGCTCGATGCGCTGTCGCTTGTAGCCCGACGCGGAAGTCCGGCGCGAACGCTTGGAGTTGCCCGGAAACCGATGCGGGAAACCTCGGAGTCAGATTCGTGGCCGCTACTGTTGTTCGTCCGCCACGTCCCGTGCGAGGGTCTTCGGATAGCACCGTGGCGCAACGAGCGAGCAGGGGTCAGCTATGAGAAGGATGCTTCGCAAGCCTTCGCCATCGATGACGGTGGCGCTAATCGCGTTGGCAGTGGCGCTGGGCGGAACCAGCTACGCCGCCTGGCAGTTGCCGAAGAACAGCGTCGGGACGACGCAGCTGAGGAGCGGGGCAGTGACAGGGCCGAAGCTTCGGAACGGTGCGGTGACCGGTGCGAAGGTCGCGAACAATTCGCTCACGGGTAAGCAGATCAACGCGGCGACGCTTCGGACCGTGCCGAACGCCACCCATGCGAGACGCGCGGATAGCGCCATCACGGCAAGAAACGCAACCAATCTTGGCGGCCAGCCCGCCGCCAGCTATCTCCCGAGTGGGGCGATCCAGCGGTTCGACTTCGACTTGTCTCCCACCGTGTCTCCTTGGCCTCCGCCTATCTTCGCGCGCCCCGATGGCAAGCAGCTTGTTTCCGCCTACGGGTTCGATGTGGAGGGGATCTGCCAGTACGGTAACGATGTGTA
>JADGPN010000076.1 GCA_017882465.1 Solirubrobacteraceae bacterium | reverse complement strand
CCTACTGGGACTTTCACCTCACCCAAGAACGCTGCCGCGTCCACACCCCACGCCACGCCCTCGGCTTCATCCCCCAGCCCGCCTGAACTCCCTCCAAGAAACCTGCACCCAAATCGGATACCGGCCCGGCCATTTCGATCACCGGGTCCCGAGGCAGATCTCGAACGCTTCCAAGCAACACGGCTCACGACTCCTGATCGCAAACAACGAATCGCGACGCGGTCGTAGGTAGCCCGGGAGCTCACAACATCCGGGCGTTCCCTGAGCACCCACCGTAGTCTCCCGCGGACCAATGCGGCGAAACCGTGACCGCGCGGCTGCCTGCGCCGGCGACCTTCGCGGATAATGCGGGAATGACGTGCGCGATCGTCCAGCCACCCTCTGCGCACGAGCCGCGCGGCGATGCCGGCAGCAGCCAGCCAGCGCCCCCGCCAGGACTCGAACCTGGGACCCTCCGCTTAGAAGGCGGATGCTCTGTCCAGCTGAGCTACGGGGGCGTGGGTAGAGCGTAATCATGTCGCGGACGCGGATCACCGGCGTCATCGCCGCGATCGCCGGGCTGAGCGCAATCGCCGCGCCTGCCGGCGCCGCCCGGATGTGCACGGTCCCCGGGACCGGCAAGCCGCTCGACCGCATCTGGCGTCCCGGCACGGCGGCGGCGATCGCCTACGCGCGCTCCCGCGGCGGCGACATCTCGTTCGCGGTCCGCACCGCGCACCGGTTCTACGGCTACCGGCCCGATCATGTCGTGCCCTCGGCCAGCGTGGTCAAGGCGATGCTGATGGTCGCCTACCTCGATCTGCCGTCGGTCCGCAACCGGACCCTGGGCGGTGGCGATTTCTCGCTGCTGATCCCGATGATCACCGAGTCGGACAACAACGCGGCCACCGCGGTGCGCAACATCGTCGGCGACGGCGCCCTGCAGGCGCTCGCGGCCCGGGCCCACATGACCAACTTCGCCACCAACGCGATCTGGGGACTGACGCAGATCACCGCTCGCGATCAGACGAAGCTCTTCCTCCACATCGACGACCTCGTCGCCGCGGCGCACCGCTGGTACGCGCTGCACCTGCTGGCCACGATCGTCCCGTACGAGCGCTGGGGCGTGGGTCAGGTGGCGCCGAGGGGATGGAAGCTCTACTTCAAGGGCGGCTGGGGCCTCGGCACCGGCGCGGTCGACCACCAGGTCGCGCTGCTCGTCCGCGGGTGTGCGCGCGTGTCGGTTGCCGTGATGACGCTGGGCGACGGGACGCACGCCTACGGCAAGGAGACGCTGCGCGGCATGTTTGCGCGGTTGCTGCGCGGACTCCCGTGGCGGGCGCCGCGGCGCCGGTCCTGATCCCAGCGGAAGAAAGCTGCGCCGGGCCGCCCGAGGATCTGCGTGCGGCGCTAGCCGGCGAGCGCACGCGGGTCAGTTAGCGTCGGCGCCGCCACCAGCCACGCGCCGGCGCTCGCCGAAGTGGTTCTCGCTCGGGCCGGGGCAGGATCCAGCAGCCCGTTCCCGCCTGAGGGCGCGCGATAGCCCACCGCCGGGGGCGGCAAGGTAGGTCGGGGCGGCCGGATTTGAACCGGCGGCCTCTCGGTCCCAAACCGAGTGCTCTGCCAGGCTGAGCTACGCCCCGGAAGGCCGATCGAGTGTAACCGGCCTGCTGCCACACTCCATCGGTGTCCACCCCGCACCGGTCGCCGAGGCTCGGCTACGCGCTGGCCGCGACCGCCGCGACGCTGTGGGCGCTGAACGGGTCGCTGGCCCGGTTCCTGCTCGACGACCATGTTCCTCCGGCCCGGCTGGCGCAGCTGCGGTCGGTGTTCGCGTTCGCCGGCTTCGCGGTGGCCGTGGCCCTCGTGCGGCCGGCGCTGCTGCGGGTCAGTCGCCGAGACCTGCCGCGGTTGGCCTTTTTCGGGATCGTCGGGCTCACCGGCGTCAACGCGTTCTACTTCGCCGCCATCGCCCGGCTCGACATCGGTGTGGCGCTGACCGTCCAGTACCTGGGTCCGCTGCTGCTGCTGCTGTGGCTGAAGATCGTCCACCACCGCGTGCTGCCGGCCGATCTGTGGGGGGCGGCGGCACTCTCTGCGCTCGGGTGCCTCCTCGTCGTCGGCGCCTACGATCCGGGATCGCTGGACGCCGTCGGGCTGGTGTGGGCGCTGGCGGCGGCGGTCACGTTCGCGTGCTATCTGCTCTCCGGCGAGCAGGCCGGTCAGCGCTATGCCCCCGCGACCACGCTGGTATGGGGATTCGGGTTCTCGGCCCTGTTCTGGTGCATCACCCAGCCCCTGTGGACCTTCCCCGTCGGAAGGATCTCGTCACCGCGCGACGTCGCCTTCGCGGTCTACATCGTGATCGGCGGAACGATGATCCCGTTCGCGTGCATCGTCACCGCAGTCCGCCATCTGCCCGCCTCGCGGGTCGCCGTGGTGGCCACGCTCGAGCCCGTCCTCGGCGCGCTGATCGCCTGGCCGCTGCTCGGGCAGGCGCTGTCGCCGATCCAGATCGCTGGCGGCCTGCTGGTCATCGGAGCGGTCATCTGGGTCCAGACCGGGCGCCAGGGGCTGGAGGCGGAGCTGGCCCCCGGATACGAGCGCGCGCACGATCCGCAAGCCCCGCTGAGGTAGGTGCCGGGGCGAGCGGCGACCGCTCGTAATAGTAGCCTCCCGCGCCGCGATGGCGGAAATCCAGCCCCTGCGAGCGCTGCGCTACGACCTGGCCCTGACGGGTGGCCTTCAGGACGTCGTCGCACCGCCCTACGACGTGATCGACGACGAGCAGCGCGCAGCACTGGTGGCCAGCTCGCCGTACAACGTCGTGACGATCGATCTGCCCCGCGGGAAGGAGCCGTACGAGGCGGCGGCCGAGCAGCTGGCCGCCTGGCGCGCCGAGGGAGTGGTGGTGCAGGACGAGACCCCGGCCCTGTGGACGCTCGAGCAGGATTACACGGGCCCGGACGGCCTGGCTCGCACCCGCCGCGGCGTCCTGGCCCGGGTCCGGGTGGAGCAGTACGGGCCGGGGCGGATACGGCCGCACGAGCGCACGCATCCCGGCCCCAAGGAGGATCGTCTCAGGCTCACGCGGGCCACGAAAGCGAACCTGTCGCCGATCTTCTCGTTGTTCTCGGATCCCTCCGGGGCGGCCTGTGGGGCGCTGGCGGGCGCGGTCGCAGGCCAGCCCCCGTGGGCTCAGACGACCGATCCGGACGGAACGCTGAACCGGCTCTGGCGCGTCGGCGATCCCATGGCGATCGAGACCGTCACCGAGACCCTCCGCGACTCGGAGCTGCTGATCGCCGATGGTCACCATCGCTACGAGACCGCGCGCGTGTATGCCGAGGAGGTGGGCGGCGAGGGCCCGCACCGGTTCGTGTTGATGTACCTGGTCGCGCTCCAGGACCCGGGCCTCACTGTGTTCCCCACCCACCGGCTGGTCAGAGGCCTACGGCCCGCCCAGCACGAGACGCTGGCGCAGGCGCTGCGGCGGGACTTCGAGCTCCAGCCGCTGGAGCAGCTGAGCGAGCTGGCACCGGCGTTCGGCGAGCAGGTGCGGATCGGCTACATCGACGCTCACTTCCAGCGCCCCTGGATGCTGACCCTCAAGGACCCGTCGATCGCCGACGCCGCGCTCTCCGGGCACTCGGAGCCCTACCGCCGCCTCGACACCGCCGTGCTGGAGGCGCTGATCCTGAAGGGAGCACTCGAGATGACCGACGACGACATCGATCACCTCGACGGCCTCGGCTACGCGCGCGATTTCGAGCAGGCGATCGAGCTGATCGAGAGCTCCGCCTACGACGCCGCCTTCTTCATGGCGCCCACCCCGGTCAGGCACGTCCAGGATGTTGCCGCCAGCGGCGAGAGTATGCCTCCGAAGTCCACCTACTTCTTCCCCAAGGTGCCCACGGGGCTGCTGTTCAACCCACTCGTCGATCCGGAGTAATGGCGGCGCTACGATGGATCCTACTTGGGATCCGCAACAACTGAGGACCAGAAATGAAGGCCACAGCACGGCGCATCACCCAGCAGGGACTCGCACATGAGGTCGAGATTCGCGGCCACCACTTCGTGGTCGACGAGCCGACTGATGCGGGCGGTGAGAACGAGGGCCCGTGTCCGCAGGAGCTGTTGGCGGCGAGCCTCGCCTCGTGCACCGCGGTAACGATGGAGATGTACGCGAAGCACAAGGGCTGGGACGTGGGCCAGATCGAGGTCGAGTGCAACTTCACGGCCGCCGAGCGGGGCTCCCCGACCAAGTTCGCGCTCACGCTGCGCGTTCCCGAAGCGTGCGGCGAGGAGCAACTGGAGCGGCTACGCGTGATCGCCGCCAAGTGCCCCATTCACCGCACCCTCGACGGCGAGGTGATGTTCACCGAGCGGGTCGAGCGGGCCGCCCCCGCGGCGACCTGAGCCGCACCACCGGGCCGGGGATGGAGTCGCCCCCGCGATCGCTGCGCGACGACCTGCGGCGGGTGCTCCTGTCGCCCCAGGCGGCGACCCGACTCGACGTTCGCGGCCGCACCGACGCCGGCGTCCTGGTGCCCCTGTACGTGGACGCCGGCGAGTTGCACGGCGTGTTCACCCGGCGGCGCGAGGACCTGCGCCGCCATCCCGGCGAGATCTCGTTCCCCGGTGGTCGCATCGATGAGGAGGACGTGGATCTGCGCGCCACCGCCGTGCGGGAGGCCGAGGAGGAGATCGGGCTGCCGGCGGGCGCGATCGAGATCGTGGGCGCGCTCCAGCCCACCACGACCCTCGGCACCGGCTACGCCGTGTACCCGTTCGTGGGCCTGATCGAGCCCGGCCACACCTGGAAGCTCAGCGAGCGCGAGGTCGCCGAGGTGCTCGAGCTGCCGCTCCGCGCGCTACTGGCCGGCTACGGACGCCGCCGGTTCGTGCGCCGCGGCCTCCCAATCCGCACCGACACCTACGTCGTCGGGGACCACCTGATCTGGGGCGCCACGGCCAGGATCCTGGGCGACCTGTTCGACCGCATCGAGCCGCTGCTCGAGGCGTGAGCGCGCCGCCAGGGACGGCGGCCGCCGGGCTCAGCCGGGGACGGAGCTGGGTCCTGGAGATCGCGGGTCCAGTCGAAGCCGATCGCCCCGGGATGTGCAGCTCCGCTCCTGGTCTAACCGCCGAGGGCGGCATCGACGCAGGCACTCGCCGCCCCCACCCAGGCCGCCGCGTCGCCCGGATCGGCCCGCAGCAGCCGGTAGGGGATCCGCGACGTGTCACACAGCCGCCCGACCGTCTCGGCACCGCCCGCCAGTACACCGGCGTCGACCGTCCCCGCCGCCTCGTAGACGACGCCGCGCACGGTCGTGTCGATAGTCCGCGCCATCAGCATCTCCAGCCTGGTGCCGTGCAGCGCCGCCAGCTGATCGGCCGGACCGGCGGCGGACCCGAGCAGCACGCACACGACGCCCACCCCGTCGAGGGCCTGGAACAGCGTCCCCACCCGGTCCGGGTCGGCCAGCACCGGCTCCACGCCCGCCGCCTCGAGCTCGGCCAGCCGGGCCGGATCCCGGGTCGTACCGCGCACCGCGTGGCCGCGGCCGATCAGCTGCGCGGACAGCTCCAGGCCACGGCACCCGCAGCCCACGATCAGGACTCGCGCCACCTCACCAGCTCCGCGGTCCGGGCGCCGGCGGGCGCCCTAGGCGCCGGCGACGCCACGCCGACCGGAGTCGCGCTGGACCTCTTCCCGCGTTCGCTCCGGCAGGCCCCGGGCGCGCCGGCGGGCGTTGGTCGCCTCCAGCAGCTCGTCGAGCTCGCGGTCGGCCAGCAGCTGCTCACGGCGTCGCCGCTGATCGTTCTGGTCTGCGACCACGCGCATCTCCAGCTCCTCGACCGTGACGTCTGGCTCGCCTCGTGCTCGCCGGCGGGCGTTGGCCGCCTCGAGCATCTGGTCGAGGTCCTCGGCCTCGAGCGCCTCTCGGGTCTCGTAGATCTCGCGGGCCGACTTCCAGCCGATCTGGTCCAGGCCCGACCCGGGGGAGTAGCGCCCCAGCAGCAGCAGCCACAGCAGCAGCGCGGCGATCCCACCGAGAATCACCAGAGCGAACGGATCCACCGCGTCAGTCTAGCCGCAGTGGCGCAACTTCCATGCCGGCCACCGTGTTTCGCAGGTCGTCCAATCACCACCGCCCCACAGGGAAATGCAGGACCAAGGCGGTGGCGAACAATCGAGCTGGGAAGGAGGGCCTCAATGCGCCCACGCTTCGTCGTGCCCGCATCGCTGGTCGCTGCGCTCGGATTGGCCGCACTGCCGGCCGTCGGTCACGCCGCGCCCAAGCACAACAACGGGATCACAATCAACGCCACTCCCGATCCGATCGTGACCGGGGACCAGGTGATGATCTACGGTCAGCTGAACACCGATCATCCGGGCAACCGGCTGATCGTCCTCCACCACCGGGTGAATCCGGCCTCACGCTTCACCGTGGTCGAGAGGACTCGCACCAACGCGTCGGGGTTCTATGAGTTCCTCCGCGCCGACGGCGTGGTCACCACCAACCGGAACTGGTTCGTCGCGGGCCCCGGTGGAACCCACAGCCGCACCGTGCACGAGCACGTGTCGGACTCGATCACCCTCGCCGCCAGCACGACGACCGGTATCACCAATCACCCGATCGTGTTCGCCGGTCACGTGGACCCGAATCACGCCGGCCAGCGGGTCTTCCTGCAGGTCCAGCAGGGTGTGAACGGTGACGACTGGAGGACGATCAAGACCGAGCGCCTCGGCCCCGGCTCCAGCTTCGCGATCTCCTACCGGTTTCGGCAGCCGGGCGATCGCGACGTCCGCGTCGCCCTGGCCGGAGACGCGCGCAACATCGCCTCCACCTCCAATGACCTGACGTTGTCGGTCCAGCAGACGCAGAACCCGTCGTTCACGATCAACGCCTCGCCGCAGAACATCCTCGACGGTCAGATGGCGACTATCTCGGGCGTGCTGTTCAAGGCCGGTTCCACCACCGTCCCCGATGGTGGTGTCGGCGTGACGCTGTGGGGTCACTCGTACGGCAAGCCGTACGTGGCACTGCAGTCGACCAGCACCAATCCCACCACCGGGGCGTACACGTTCACCGTCGCCCCGACTCTGAACACCGTCTATCGGGTCCGCACCACGCTCATGCCCAAGCGCGGCACGGCCCAGACGTTCGAGGGTGTCCACGACGTCGTGTCGATCACGCCCAGCTCGCTGACCGCGCTGGTCGGCGAGAAGGTCACCTTCACCGGCGGTGTCACCCCTGACAAGGCCGAGCACGTGGTGTACCTCCAGCGCCTCGGCGCCGACAACGACTGGCACACGGTGAAGATCTCCTTCATCTCGGCGCTGTCGACCTACCAGTTCAAGTGGACGTTCGGCACGCCGGGCGCGAAGCAGTTCCGGGTGCTGGTTCCGGGTGGGCCGTACAACGACAGCGGCCACTCCAATCCGGTGAGCATCAGCGTCGCGCTGCCGGCGGTGCAGACGCTGCCGCCCGCCTCCTGACCGCAGCGCTCAGTCACTCAGCAGCGCCGGCCCTCGCCGTCCACGCGGCGGGGGCCGGTGGCGGGCTCAGACCCCACCACTGCCGTGGCGGGCTCGGGCGGGCTCAGGTCGCCGCTGCCCACAGGCGCCAGAGGCCGGGAACTCCCTTGAGCTCGCGCTCGCCGCGATCCTCGAACGAGATCCCCGAGCCAACGACGAGGTCCCTGACCGTGCCCGACACGAGCACCTCCCCGGGACCGGCGAGCGCGCCGACCCGGGCGCCGATGTGCACCGCGATGCCGCCCACGTCGGCCCCCATCACCTCCACCTCGCCGGTGTGCAGACCGCAGCGAACCTCGAGCCCGCACTCGGCGGCGGCGGCCCTGATCGCCACCGCGCAGCGGATCGCCCGGGCGGGCCCGTCGAAGGTGGCCAGGAATCCATCCCCCATCGTCTTGATCGCGCGGCCCCGGAAGCGGTCGAGCTCCGTCCCCACGAGGCCCTCCAGCGCCTCCAGCAGCTGACGCCAGTCGCGGTCGCCCAACTCCGCCGCGCGCCGGGTCGAGTCGACGATGTCCGAGAACATCACCGTGGCCAGGATCCGCTCGGACTCGGCCACGTGCCGCGCTCCGGTGAGGAACTCCTCCACCTCGTCGAGCAGCTGCCGGGTCTCCGGCCCGAACGAGAACGCCTCGGAGCCGGGCAGCTCGACATAGCGGGCGCCGGGGATGTGCTCGGCCAGGTAGCGGGAGTGGCGGATGTCGATGAACGTGTCCTGCGCTCTGTGCAGCACCAGCGTCGGCACCTGGATCGAGGGCAGCAACGCCCGGACGTCGACCTGCTCGTTCATCCGCATCAGTCGTGCGGCGGTGCCGGGGCTGGCGGCCAGCCGCTCGAGCTTGGCGAACCAGCGCCGCAGGCGATAGTTCTCGGCGGACTGCGGAGCGAGCCGAAGCAGCCGCGAGCCGTCTCCCCAGGTCGCCAGACCGCCGTCGCGCAGCATTGCCTCGCGTTCCTCGGGCCGCGGCGACCAGTCGTAGTCGGGAGCCCAGGACATGCGCGGCATCGCCTCGTAGAGCACCAGCGCCTCGGTTCGCTCGGGGTGAGTGGCCGCGAACAGGGCCGCCATCGCTCCGCCCTCGAGCTGCGCGAACACCGTCGCCCGCTCCGAGCCGGCCGTATCCATGACCGCCACCACGTCATCCATCTGCTCCTCGAGCGTCGGTGCTCTGAGCACCGGATCCGAGAGCCCGGACCCTCGCCGGTCGAACATGATCAGCCGCGAGAACGACGCCAGGCGGTTGAAGTAGGTGTGAGGGTACCCAGGGTCAGGTAGCGTGCCTGACCATGGACTTCGAACTCACAGATGAGCAGCACCTCGTGCGCCAGACCGCCCGCGCTTTCTCGGACAACGAGATCGTGGAGCGCGCGAGAGAGAACGATCGCAACGAGCACTTCGACACCGACCTCGTGCGCAAGATCGCCGATCAGGGGTACCTGGGCGCGATCGTCCCCCGCGAGTACGGCGGCGCCGGCCTCGACTATCTGACCTACAGCCTGGTGGTGGAGGAGATCGGCCGCGGCTGTTCCGCGATGCGCACGGTGATCTCGGTCCAGACCTCGCTCGTCTGCTCGTCGCTGCTGCGCTGGGGCACCGAGGAGCAGAAGCACCAGTGGCTGCCGAAGCTGTGCTCGGGCGAATGGCTCGGATGCTTCGGCCTGACCGAGCCCGACACCGGATCCGACGCGGCCAACCAGAAGACGCGTGCCCGCCGCACCGAGTCCGGCTGGGTGATCAACGGCGCCAAGATGTGGATCTCGCTCGGCAATCACGCCAAGCTCGCCCTGATCTTCGCCCAGACCGACCCCGAGAAGGGTCACCGCGGACTCGCCTGTTTCCTCGTCGACACCGACCAGCCCGGGTTCCAGCCCCAGCCGATCCACCACAAGATGGGACTGCGGGGCTCGGACACCGCCGCGATCGGGCTCGACGATGTCGAGGTCGGCGCCGACGCCATGCTCGGCGAGGCCGGCGACGGCTTCAAGGTGGCGATGAGCGCGCTCGACTCGGGCCGCTATAGCGTCGCCGCGGGGTGCGTCGGTATCTGCCAGGGCTGTGTCGATGCGTCCGTGCGCTACTCCAAGGAGCGCGAGCAGTTCGGCCGTCCGATCGCCAGCTTCCAGCTCGTGCAGGCGATGATAGCCGACATGGTCGTCGACACCGAGGCGTCGCGCATGCTCGTGTGGCGGGCCGGCTTCCTGAAGGACACGGGCAAGCCGAGCACCACCGAGACCTCGATGGCCAAGCTGTACGCCACCGAGGCCGCGGTGCGTTCCGCCAACACGGCGATCCAGGTCCACGGCGGGTCGGGCTACGTCGACGATTACCCGGTGGAGCGCTATTTCCGCGACGTCCGCGTGACCACGCTGTACGAGGGCACCTCGCAGATCCAGAAGCTCATCATCGGCCGCGCGGTCACGGGCATCAACGCCCTGGTGCCCAACTAGTCGAGCCGTGGAGGCGCCGCAGACGATCGGCGTGGTGGGCGCCGGGACGATGGGTGCGGGCATCGCGCAGCTGGCCTGCGCCGGTGGGACGCGCGCGCTGCTGCACGACCCGGTGCCGGCCGCTCTCGAGCGCGGCCTGGACTCGATCCGGGCGCAGCTGCGCCGCGGGGTGGAGCGCGGGCGCCTGACCGAGGAGCAGGCATCCGCCGCGCAGGACCGGCTGGCCGCCGCGCCGGAGCTCGAGGACCTCGCCTCCGCCGAGCTCGTGATCGAGGCGGCGCCCGAGCAGCTCGAGCTCAAGCGCGAGCTGTTCGCGCAGCTGTCGGCGATCGTCGATCCCGGCTGCGTGCTGGCCACCAACACCTCGTCACTGCTGGTCACTGAGATCGCCGCCGCGGCCGATGACCCCAGCCGCGTGGTCGGGATGCACTTCTTCAACCCCGCGCCGGTGATGGCCCTGCTCGAGATCGTGGCCGGGGAGCAGTCGGGCGAGCGCGCGCTCGCCGTGGCCCGCGCCGCCGGAGCGGCGATGGGCAAGCGGGTGATCGACGCAGTCGATGGTCCCGGCTTCCTCGTCAACCGCTGCAACCGCCCGTTCGGGCTCGAGGCGCTGAAGCTGGTGGCTGAGCAGGTGGCGCCGCTGACCGAGATCGACCGCATCTGCCGTCAGGGCGGAGGGTTCCGGATGGGACCGTTCGAGCTCATGGACCTGGTCGGCGTGGATGTCGGCCTGGCCGTCTCACGCTCGTTCTACGAGCAGAGCTTCGGCGAGCCGCGCTGGCGCCCATCGCCGATCACCGTCCGCGCGGTCGCGGCGGGGCGCCTGGGCCGCAAGTCCGGCCGCGGCTACTACGAGTACGCCGAGGGCGCGCACCGGCCACCAGATCCCGATCCCCCCGCCCCCGGCGGCGGCGACGGCCTGGTGGTGATCGCCGGGGACTCGCCCCTGACCATGGCGCTCGAGGACGCGGCCACCGCCGCCGGCTGGCAGGTCGCCTCGCCGCTGGAGGCCGATGGCGAGATCCCGTTCCTGATCCTCGACCTGTCGGCCGGGGAGGAAACGCCCGCGCCGCTGCAAGGCGGCCCCCAGGCGATCTGCTGCGACGCCGGGTCGCTGGCGGCTCTGGATCCCGGAGGCGCGAGCGTCGGCTTCCACGCGCTGCCGCCGCTGGCCGAGACCGGCCTCGTGGAGCTGACCCGTGGGCCGGATAGCGCACCCTCGGCGGTCGCCGCCGCCGAGCGCTTCTTCACCACACTCGGCAAGCACGTCGTCTGGGTCGGCGACGCGCCCGGTCTGGTGCTCGGCCGGATCGTCGCCCAGGTGATCAACGAGGCGGCGTTCGCGCTCGGCGAGGGCATCGGCAGCGCCGAGGACATCGACACCGGCATGGTCCACGGGCTCAACTATCCCCGCGGGGTGCTCGCCTGGGCCGACGAGATCGGCCTCGATCACGTGCTCTTGGTGCTCGACGGCCTGTACGAGGAGCACCGCGAGGAGCGCTACCGCGCCGCTCCGGCGCTGCGGCAGCTCGCCTGGTCGGCCCGGACAGGCCGCCAGACGGGCGAGGGCTTCTTCCGCTACACCTTGCAGCCTTGAGAGCCGTCACCTACCAGGCCCCCGGTGAAGTCCAGCTCGATGAGCGGCCCGAGCCCCAGCTCGCGGCGCGCGACGACGCAATCGTGCGGATCGAGGCGAGCGGGATCTGCGGCTCCGATCTGCACATCTACCACGGCCGGGTGAAGATCGAGCCCGGCTTCACGATCGGTCACGAGTTCGTCGGCACGGTGATCGCGGCCGGTGACGACGTCACCAGGGTCAAGACCGGCGATCGCGTGCTCGGGTGCTACCACACGGCCTGCGGGACCTGCTTCTTCTGCCTGCGCTGCACGTACCACAAGTGCGACCGGATGCGGACGTTCGGCCACGGGGCGGCGCTGGGGTCGCTGCAGGGCACCCAGGCCGATCAGGCGCTCGTGCCGAGCGCCAACCTCACGCTGCGCAAGGTGCCCGAGGGGGTCAGTGACGACGTAGCGCTGTTCGCCGGCGACGTGATGGGCACCGGCTATCACGCCGTGCAGGAGGCGGCCATCAGGCCCGGCGACAGCGTCGCGGTGCTCGGCCTCGGACCGGTCGGGCTGTGTGCCGTCCAGGTCGCGGTGGCCGGCGGCGCCTCACCGGTCCTCGCCATCGACACCGTGCCCCAGCGGCTCGAGGTGGCGGCCGCGTTCGGGGCGATCCCCGTCCACCTGACCGAGCAGAACCCGCGCCAGATCGTCAAGGAGATCACCGGCGGCCGCGGCGTCGATGCGGCGATCGACGCCGTCGGGCACCCCGACGCTCTCGACCTCGCCATCCGGGTGACCCGCAAGGCGGGCACCGTGGTCGCGATCGGCGTCTACGCCGAGCCCTGCCAGGTCCACATGGGGCTGGTGTGGATCAAGGCGCTCGGGATCAGAACCGGGCACGCGAACGTGATCGGCCACGTCGATCGGGTGCTCGGAATGCTCGCCTCGGGCGCGCTTGACCCGAGACCGCTCGTGACCCATCACACGTCGCTCGAGGATGCCCCCGAGGCCTACGCGGTCTACGATCGGCGCGAGGCCCTGAAGATCGTGCTCACGCCTTAGTGCTGCGGCGCAGGCGGCGGCGCCAGAACCAGCCAGGAGGACCGATTGTCCGTCACCACGCTCCCCGACGAGCTGTCCGAGCCGGCCCGCGCGTTCGCCGGCCGTGAGCACGAGCTGCTGATCGACGGGGCTCACGCTCCGGCGGCGGACGGCCGCACCTTCGAGACGCTCGACCCGGCCACCGCGCGGCCGATCACCACCGTCGCCCAGGCCGGGCCCGAGGACGTCGACCGCGCCGTTCAGGCCGCTCGCCGCGCGCTCGAGAACGGCCCTTGGCGCTCGCTCAGCGCCGCCGACCGGGGCCGGGCGATCAGCCGCCTCGCCGGCCTGATCGAGGACTCGGCCGACGAGCTGGCCGAGCTCGAGGCGCTCGATAACGGCAAGCCGGTGAAGCTGGCCAAGCTCGTCGACGTGGCCTCGAGCGTGGCCCATTTCCATCACTTCGCCGGCTGGCCCGAGCGCACCTTCGGCGAGACGATCCCGGTCCGGCAGCCGGACATGCTCTGCTACACCCGCAAGGAGCCGGTCGGCGTCTGCGGCCAGATCATCCCCTGGAACTTCCCGCTGCTGATGGCGGCCTGGAAGCTCGGGCCCGCGCTGGCCGCCGGCTGTACGGTGGTGCTCAAGCCGGCCGAGCAGACGCCGCTGAGCGCCCTGCGGCTCGGGGAGCTGGCGCTGGAGGCGGGCATGCCGCCGGGCGTGCTCAACGTGATCACCGGCGACGGCGAGACGGGCGCCGCGCTGGTCGACCATCCCGGAGTCGACAAGATCGCCTTCACCGGCTCCACCGCGGTGGGCCGTGACATCGGCTCCAAGACCGGCCGCGCGCTCAAGCGCGTCACGCTCGAGCTCGGCGGCAAGTCGCCCAACATCATCCTGCCCGACGCCGATCTCGACGCGGCGGTGAAGGGCTCCTTCCAGGCGATCTACTACAACACCGGCCAGGCCTGCAACGCCGGCAGCCGGCTGTTCATCCACCGCGACCAGTTCGACGATGTGGTCGCGTCGCTGGCCGCCCGCGCCCGCAAGACCAGAGTGGGACGCGGACTCGACCCGGCGACCCAGCTCGGGCCGGTGGTCTCGGCCGAACAGCACGAGCGGGTGCTGTCCTACATCGAGGCGGGCCGGCAGGAGGGCGCCGAGCTCGTCGCCGGCGGGGGCGCGGGCGAGGGCGAGGGCGGCTACTTCGTCGAGCCCACGCTGTTCACCGCCACCGACGACAGCCTCACGATCTCCCGTGAGGAGATCTTCGGCCCGGTGCTGGTCGCGATGCCCTTCCAGTCCCTGGAGGAGGTGGCGGCGCGGGCCAACGACAGCGAGTACGGCCTGGCCGCGGGCGTCTGGACCCGTGATGTCGGCAGCGCCCACCGGCTCGCGGCGCTGCTCAAGGCCGGCTCGGTGTACGTGAACTGCTGGGCGGCGAGCGACCCCGGGGCGCCGTTCGGCGGCTACAAGGCCTCCGGCCTCGGTCGCGAGCACGGTCGCGAGGGTCTGGAGGCCTACCTCGAGACCAAGACCGTGTGGACGAGCCTGGCATGAGCCTGGCTACATACGCGACCGGCCGGCGGCTGCCCGCGAGGTCTTTAGGCCGTGGCGGTCCCGGCCGCAGCGGGCTGGTCTAAGCGCTGCGGGTTGTCCCGCAGATACCACTCGGCGTCGAGCGCCGCCTCACAACCCGACCCGGCGGCCGTCACGGCCTGCCGGTAGGTGTGGTCGACCAGGTCGCCGGCGGCGAACACGCCCGGCACGTTCGTCTTCGTGGAGCGGCCCTGGGTGACCACGTAGCCCGCCTCGTCGGTCTCCACCTGTCCCTGGACGAGCTGCGACTGTGGCTCGTGGCCGATGGCGACGAAGGCGCCGGTGATCGGGACATCGCGCTCTGATCCGTCGCTGGTGTTACGCAGGCGAGCGTGCCCCAGCGATCCGTTCTCGGCCGGGTGCAGCTCCTCGACGACGTACGGCGTCAGCCACTCGATATTCGGAATCGCGCGGGCGCGGTCGAGCATGATCTTGGAGGCGCGGAACTCGTCGCGACGGTGCACGATCCCCACCGTGCCGGCGAACTTGGAGAGGAACATCGCCTCCTCCATGGCCGAGTCGCCACCGCCCACGATCAGCGTCTCGGCGTTCTTGAAGAACGCCGCGTCGCACGTGGCGCAGTAGCTCACGCCGCGGCCGGACAGCTCCTGCTCACCGGGAACGCCGAGCTTACGGTGCTGCGCGCCCATCGCCAGCACCACCGTCTGGGCCAGGTGCACGTCGTCTCCGACCCACAGCTTGTGCGGGCCACCGCCGCGTGAGAGCTCGACCTTGGTCACGTCGTCAGTCTCGAGCCGGGCGCCGAACCGCGCCGCCTGGTCGCGCATTCGCTGCATCAGGTCGGGGCCCATGATCCCCTCCGGGAAGCCCGGATAGTTCTCGACGTCCGTGGTCTGCTGGAGCAGGCCGCCCCAGGCGAAGCCCTCGTACACGAGCGGCGACAGGTCGGCGCGGGCGGTGTACAGCGCAGCCGCATAGCCGGCCGGGCCACTGCCGATGATGGCGACCTTCTCGATGGCGCCGGTGTCAGTCACTTCATTAAGTATAGCCTGGGCTCAGCTACCCGTCGCCGCGGAAATGGTGGGGGTGGAAGTGCTGCCAGGAGGCGAAGTCCGGGATCACCAGCACCGCCAGCACGACCCCGGCCAGCACGGCGATGCCCAGCACCAGCATCCGTCCGTTGCGCCCGGCCAGGACGGAGCTGCGCCCGCCACGCGGCGCCCCGAGCTCCGAGCGGGCGGACGTCCACGAGGCCTCCAGGTGCGCCAGGACGTGAACCGCGGTCAGGAACACCCAGATGATGAAGCTGACCTTGTGGATCGGCAGCACCGAGTCGCGCGACGACGGACCGGCGAGCAGCAGCACGACGCCGGAGACCATCATCACAACGGTGGTGATCACGACCGCCGGGCCAAGCGCGCGCAGCCCGATCGGCGGCGGGCCGATGCGCCGGTAGGACTCCCGCCCCGAGTAGTAGCCGACGAACTTGTAGCCCGTGCTCGCGAGCTTGAGGGCGATCGGGCCGATCAGGAGCATGCCGAGAAACATGTGCAGGGTGATCAGCTGACCGATGCGGACGATCGTTACCCCCTCCACGGCCAGGAGGACGATCAGCAGCAGGCCGGTGATCCCGGTCAGGCGCGCGTTGCCCTCCGGTCCTCCACCCCGCAACCCGCGCCACATCGGCGCGGCGGGGTCCAGCGGCGCCCCCCGGTCCAGGCGCTCCAGCTCTCGGACGCCGGCGGTGGCCGGGCGCCCCCGGCTCATGGGTAGACCTGCCTCCCCGAGCTCGCGTCGACCAGTCTGATCGCCACTGAGGGGCAGGCCTTGGCGGCCTCCATCACGAGCTCGTCGGGTGCGGTTCCGATCACCCGGGCGACGTCGTCGACCTCGAACGCCTCGGGCGCGATCGCCTCGCAGTCGCCGTGCGCGGCACAGGCGGCCTCGTCGATTTCAATCTCGTAAGTCATCAAGACTCCTGTTCATCGTCGGGTCAGTTCCCGAGCGGGAGGTTGGCGGGAAGGTCGGGTGGCGCCGGTCCGCGCGGTGCCGGCGGTGGCCACGGCGGGTGCGGGCCAGGATCGGTCAGGGCGGGCATCGTCTCTCAGTACGACATCGACGCCTAAGAAGCGGGTGTGTAGGACATGAGAAAACTCCAATGTTGCAGCCATTTACGTTGTTCGAAGGTTCGGCCGATGGTGCTGCGGCCGGCTCGAGCTCGTCCTCGGCGATCGCAGCGGGTGCCGGGGCTCCGAGCGCCGTCTCGGTCCCCAGCGCCCCGAGCGCC